>JABDII010000436.1 GCA_013003805.1 Gemmatimonadales bacterium | reverse complement strand
TTGCATGGTGTCAACTACGGGATGACAACCGTCTACGAGTAAGAGCTACGCCCGCCTCACCACAACAGATTCCTCGAGGCGCATCGCCGCCTAACGGTTATGCGTTTCAGCTGCGCCGTGAGGAACGAGCGGCGCACCTGCGAACCAAGGCAATCAGCACGTTGTCACTACTCGCGACGAGCTCGAGGCGAAAGTGGAACAAAGGCCTAGGCCAGAAGGGTAGCAGCGCCAGCTGCAAACGCTTGTTAGGCCGCTCGTGTTATAGGTTAGAGCGTGTGCTTAGCTGTAGCAAATGTGATCGTTGCTCCTTGAGAAACTCCTGAATCTCTATACGAGACGGCACGTAGAGACTGAACTTCGGTTGAAATTCCTCCCAGGCCGGCGTTGGTGCCATGACTGTGACTCCCAGCCCATTCCGGATGTCATTCCCCTTGCTTAAGAAGTCCGAGTCATTCGTCAGAAACGCGGAGTAGCTTAGACTTGAGTTTGCGACAGTATGAAAGTACAGCTCGCTCACGTCTGCTCGTTGCTTATGTGTTAGCCCTGTTTCGGGCACAGTTGGCCAGAGTATCCCTCTGATTCCGTTCCACAACAGGCTGGCTTCTTGCTCGGTGAGACTGAGGGTTGCACCCGACGGTCGGCTCTTGAACAGTTGACTCTTCTTGAAGCGCTGGTACGCGGTCCAAGGCAGCGCATCCAGCGACTGACCTCCTGTAATCTCGTACTGCAGCTCTGGAGTAACGCACAGTTCGACTTGCTGTGTGTTGAAATAGTTCCATTCCAGCGGCGCCAACCCCTGCATCGACGGTGTCCACTGCGAAGGATCCTTAAGCGCCACCTGATTAACGTCGAGCGTGAAGACCGGCAAACCCAAGTCGACCTTTGTTGACTCAAGACTTGCAATAATCACCATCGACCCCTCACTCGACTTCGTGCGGCCTAACGGCTCGCAATTCTACTGCGCGGGCCGTCCGCTGACGAGCGCAACGCGCTCCCTACTAGGCAACCCGCGTCAGTAGCAATCGCTTGTTGGGCTGCGGCTCCTCGAGTCATCACCCCCCGCCGCACCTAGAAGCTGCCTGACAGCTTCAACTACTAGGGCAAGGCGGTCGTGATGGACCATATGCCCACTGCCTTCGGCTACGAGGAATTCAGCTCGTTCGGAAAGATGGAGCCACTGCCGCGACTTCGCCATCCACAGTCTTCGATGTGCGGTCGCGCTGCCCAGGTCGCCAAAGTCCTGCGAGTCAGCGGCCACTACAAGCAGGGGAGCCCCACTTGGAAACGCGGAGAAATCCCACTCTTGCGCGCTTCGCGCACCTTCACGCTCGAGCCTAACGGCCTCGGGTGCGTTCGTCAGTCCCCTCTCAAGAAGGCGCCCACGCTCCGCCACCTCCGCTGGACTTAGGAGCGTGAGTCGCTCCTCCTCGAAACCAGGGGGCGGCGAGTCGAGGATAGCGATAGCCGCGACGTCTTCTGGAAACAAGGTGGCGTAGCGAAGAACATGGACACCGCCCATTGAGTGACCGACCAACACAACCGGGTCCTCCACCCCGAGGGCTTCGAGAACGCTCCGTAGCTCACGGGCGATTCGCGTCGGAGTCCGCGGCGACACTCCCGCCTCGCTTCCACCGAACCCCGGTCGGTCGAAAGTGATGACGCGAGCGCCCCCGGCGAGCTCTGGAACCACGCGGCTCCAGGTTCCCGATGCCTGACCGGCGCCCGCAGCCAGCACGACCGTCGTCGGCCCATCCCCCGAGACGCAGGCCTGGACGGCTCGACCATCCACCGAGATGAGCTGGCAATGCTGTTGCGCGGCCAGCGTGCCCGCCATGAGGAGGAATGGCGGAATGAGCACGCCCAATCTCAAATTCACTTTTTGTCCCTCACGTCCTCACGTATCCGTCCGCAGCCCAACGGATATGCGTTTCACCTGCGCGGCAACGACTGCGCCCGATTGGGGAAGCGGCCCGACCGCTGCACGCGACTAGCGACAATCTAAGGCCTCGGCTCCGAGCGGCGCCCGCGCCAGGTGCAAACGCTTGTTAGGCCGCTCACCCGGCTCAATCCTGCGTTTCAGATACGAGTTCGAGACGGTAGGCGACGAGCGACACCTCATCGAATTCCCCTTTCTCATCTCCGAATACGAGGCCATGAGCATCGCCGACCATGAGTACCCGTTCCGGGGCACGGATTACTCCAAGGTACTCCCCTCCCGCCTCGAATACATCGTATCTTCCTCCGCGGACGGAAGCTTCGTAACCGTGGGCGATCGATCGCTCACGCTGTGCCCATAGACGCCCTCCCGCTCCGATAAATAGTCTGCCAAAGGGCATGAGCGAATCCGGGCGGGGAGCAGCCTCCACTTCCTCAGCATACTCCGTCCACGGAGGGTCGGTGTCTCCCAACTCAGCGGAGCTAAGTGGGAAGGGGGCAGCGTCCCGACAAATCACCAAAGAGTCTGTCCGTGCCGAACCAAGAAGACGAATCCGATACCTTGCATCTTCTCCGGCAACGGCCACGGACCCCGACGTTCCAGCTGCAACCAGCGGACGCGAGGAGCCGGGCAGAGGCCAGTTGGTGAAGCGTTCAGCACCTAGCACTCTAGCCCGTGTCACAAGAAGGGTCTCGGGCGGTGCGGACGGCCCAACCTCGAGAAGGGAAGCATAACGGTCCGTGGGCAATCTCTCCTCAACTGGCGTCCACGGCATTTCCAACACGACAGCGCCGCTTGAGGTCAACAGAAC
>JABDII010000433.1 GCA_013003805.1 Gemmatimonadales bacterium | reverse complement strand
ATCCAACGTCATCACGCCGGCATGCTCTCCGCGCTGTGCCAGTCTGGTGGCGATATTGCGTGATACCGATGCAGGGTCAGGAGCTTCAACCGCGTACCACGTGAAGCTACCGAGACGACCGACAGCTGCTGCTCGATGAATGCTCCGACTCCAACGACTCAGACCCATCCACGTGGTCGCAGGGATCTCTTCCCAGGTGTGCTCGTAACCGAGTGCCTGGACGAAACCACTGAGCTGGAGGAGACCCTCGATCCGGCTGAGAGCCTGCATGACAGGAACGCCGTGTGCCATGGAGGCCCACGGTAGCGTACCGTGCGTTGGAGGGGCTTATCGTATGGCCACCGGCATGGGCAATTGCACCCAACTCCGAGAGGTGCTCTCGACCTCTCTCATGGCCGGCTCAGGGTGGGCTAGTAGTTATCCATCACCAAGTTGGACAAGTCCTCCAAGGGCTGATGCTCGGGCCGGACTAACCCGGTTTCGTCGAAACGGATGTTCATGGCACAGAGCTCTTCGAGCGCCGTGCTTTGCTCGGGACCGAGTGACAGCTCGTACGGCTCCCCGGATGTCTTCATGCGCTCCACTTCGGCGATGAGCCAATCCGGTTTGTCGACTGCGCGATCCAGCGCGTCGAGCATGGCTTGGGTGAGGGTGAGTCTCATAGAAGGAAGCCCTAAGTCAGAAGTCGTAAGTCAGCAGTCGTAAGTCTGAAGTCTCAAGTCCAAACTGTCTAGCCCTAGAATGCTTTAGTACGCCCAGCTCTCAAGTAATGGAGGAGACCACTGAGCATCATCTAGATTTCTCGAGCCTCGGTGATCAATCTGTCCGCAAGCCTCCTTTCCAGAAATCCCTTACGACTTCCGACTACCGACTCCATACTCCCTCCCCCGCCATTCCACCCGTTTCCCCCGCCAGAGTGATCGCCCATAGATGAAGAGCGTCATCATGGCGCCGAGCGGGTATGCGAGGGCGTAAATCGGGGGAATGGCCATGCCGAAGCTCACCGTACCCCAGAAGATGATTGAGGCGATCGTCGCAGCGACGGCGGCGTCGAACAGGGTGTGTTGGACTCCAAGCGCAGCCACGAGGAGAAAGGCCGGCGGCACCAGCCAAAACACGAACGCGAACGCGAGCAGCAGGGGCATCAGTGCCCGCCGGAGGGGCTCACTGGGGTAGGATTGGCGCGCACCCAGGAACATGTTTTTGGACCAACCCTCAATGAGGCCCGCCAGGCTACGATACATCCGCGTTGCCATGAGTGATTCGGCGAAAGCGAAGTGCATTTTCCGGCTCGCGCCGAAGTATCGTTGAGCCAAACCCAGGTCCTCGGCCACCTCGCCGCGAACGACTTCATGGGTTCCCACGGCCTCGTAGCTCTCTCGCGTCACCAGGATGAACTGCCCGTTTGCGATGACGTCCCGTCCAGACCGCGGGTTGTTTACCACTTTCGGGGTAAAGCGACTACCCAAGATGACCAAAACCTGGGGCATGATTACGCGCTCCCAGAAGGTGAGGCAGAGTTGCCTGGGTGAGATGGTCACCAAGTCGGCCTGGTGCTGCCTGGCTGCCCCGATCGCATGAGCCAACAGCGGAGGCTCATGCCGGGTGTCGGCATCGGTGAAGACCAGGTAGTCGCCTGCGGCGAGGCGATATCCCTGAACGCACGCCCACGGCTTCCCGAACCAGCCGGGTGCGAGCGGTGCACCTTCGATGAGGCGCACGCGGCCATCCTCCTGTGCCAGCGAGCGCACGATGTCCCGGGTCCGGTCCGTCGAACAATCGTCGACGATGAGGATTTCCACCGGTTCGTATGTTGTGGCCAAGACCGAACGCACCATCGCCTCGATGTTGTCGGCTTCATTCCGGGCCGGCACGATGATGCTGACCAGGCCGGCCTGCGTGGCTGGCGCATCGGAAAGACTGGGAGAGCGTGAAGCAAGTCGCGCCAAGACGATGAAGGGCGCCAACCACGGAAGGGCTGGCGCAAGGTCAGCCGGGATCATGAGTGCAGGGAAGGGTGGAAACGAAGGTCAGCTGGGCCCGATGACCGTCACCAGTGTCTCCTCGATGGTCTCGAGCTGGCGTTCGACATCGGCGGCATCGAATTCGGCATCGGCGGCGGGCACCCCATTCTGGCTGAACAGCGTGGCAACCAGTGCGTTGGTGTATCCCACCACCGCGACGGCAACGCCCTGGTCCAACATGCGGTTGAGGTGGAGCAGCATGGCCATGCCTTGCCGAGCGCGCATCGCGGCGATTATGGGCGCCAGATTCCGGGTCAACAGCTCGCGGAGGTATTGGAGCTCCTCCACCACCTCTCCGGCCGCCAGGCCGCGGGCCGCCGCCGCCTGGCCATAATGCTCGCAGAGACGCTCCCAGACCACCTTGGTCTCGCGCCGGTATGGGCCCACGAGCTGGACCAGGACATCAATGATCAACCGCAGCTCCCGCTCCACCAGGGAACGGGGTATTGTGGTTGAGGCGGTCATACGATCGCCCAGCCAGTCGGCCCACTCCTGGACCAGCGAGTCCCTCAGGTCGGCTATCGCCCGACCGGCCACCATCAGTGTGGGATGAAATGCGCGCAGCGCAGTGCTCCGGGCTGAAGGGTTGAGCGCACTGAATTTACCTGGGAGCGCAAGTGGGGTCAAAACCGATTGTCCGCCCCAAGGCACTCAAACAGGGTAGTCGCATCGGGTTAGTGGCTCCTGCCGGGGCCCTCCTCGATCAGGACGACGTAAGACGCGCCACCGAGGTCTGCCGGGCGCTCGGATTCGAGCCACAAGTGAGCCCGAACGCGGGCCAGAAACACGGCTACCTGGCCGGGACCGATGAGGAGCGCCTGGCCGATCTCAACGGTGCCATCCGCGACTCGGCAGTCGATGCGCTCTGGTGTCTACGCGGGGGCTACGGCGTGACGCGAATCCTGCACGCCGTGGACTACGAGGCACTCGCCCAGACTCCCAAGATCTTGATTGGGTATTCTGATATCACTGCCCTCTTGAACGCGGTGACCCGCATCACCGGGATCGTCACGTTCCACGGCCCGATTGCACGTGCGAATCTCACGGACTTCAGCCGCGAGCACTTGGAGCGTGCGGTGCGGCACCCGGCGCCGGCAGGGCGTCTGGGCCGAGTTGGGTGCCCGGACGAGGTGCTCGGAACAGGCCAAGGCCGCATCGTGACCCTGCAATCCGGCACGGCGGAAGGCCCACTCGCGGGTGGGAATCTGACCCTCCTCCAGGCGCTCGTCGGGACACGCTATTTCCCGGACCTTCACGGCGCCATTCTCTTCATCGAAGATGTCGGAGAGGATCTCTATCGGGTGGATCGGGTGCTGGCGCACCTGCGTTCCGTCGGTGCGCTCGACCGCCTCGCCGGCGTTGCGGTGGGGCAGTTTACCGAAATGAAGAAGGCCACACCTGACGGCGCCCTTGGCTTCGACGAGATTCTCGAGACCTACTTTGGCCCGCTCGGGGTGCCGGTGGCCTACGGCTTTCCCATCGGGCATGTGGACGATCAATGGACCCTGCCGCTGGGCGTGCGCGCAAGGTTGGATGCCAACGCAGGAGAATTAGACCTATTGGAGGCGGCAGTCAGTTGACAAGAACGACGGGCTGTCGTTGATACTCGGCCCCAGGAAGTAGGAAGTAGGAAGTAGGGCAGGTATCCCCCGGAGTCTCGGCATCTTCCTCCTACCCTCCTACATTCCTACATTGCTACATCCTCTTCAAATAGCCATTAGACCAACACACCATGTCCACTCCCACTCTCACCAAACACACCGTCCCCGGTGTCCTCGGCCCGATTCTGCTCGATGTGCGCTCCGGAGGCCGAGCGACCCCACGTCCCGCGGTTCTCGTGCTCCATGGATTCAAAGGATTCAAGGATTGGGGCATGTTCCCAGTCTTGGCTGAGCGCATCGCCAGGGCGGGGATGACCGCCGTCTCGTTCAACCTGAGCGGAAGTGGGGTGGATGACGGTGGCGACTTCTCGTTTCCCGACCAATTCGGCCATGCCACGTTCAGCGGCGATTTGCGTGATCTCGACACCGTGGTTGTCGCCCTGAGCGAAGGCGGACTCGGTGTACCCACGCCGACCAGCCTCGGCATCGTCGGACATTCTCGAGGCGGCGGTGCGGCGGTGCTCCACACGGCATACGATGCGCGTGTGCGGGCCCTGGTGACGTGGTCCGCGGTGGGCTCAGTCGCCCGCTGGTCTCCTGAGGAGATCGCGCAGTGGCGAGCGGATGGCTCGCTTCCAATCGCCAACGCTCGTACAGGGCAGGTCTTGCCGCTCTACACCGATGCGCTCGATGATATCGAGGAGAACGGGGCGGGCAGCCTGAATATTGCTGCCGCCGCCGCACAGATCACCATCCCCTGGCTCATCGTGCACGGCGCGGAGGATGAAACGGTGCCGGCCCATGAGGCCGACGCGTTGGCCAAGGCCAATCGGCGGGGCGACTCCCAGCTGCTCCGGATCGAAGGGACCGGGCACACCTTCGGTGCGGCACACCCGTTCCAAGGATCGACCCCGGAGCTGGAACGGGCCATCGATGCCACCGTCGCATGGATGGGGCGGCATCTCGCCTAGCGCGTGGCTCATCCCCGAGCCCCTTGACTGTCCCGCCTCAGCCGATGAACGTCCGACCATGCCGATTTACGAGTATGCCTGTCCGGCTTGCGGAGCGGAGTTCGAAGTCCTGGTTCGATCCGAAACCCCGGGTGCCTGCCCGAGTTGTGCCAGCTCGAGGCTCGACCGGAAGCTGTCTCTGACGGCTGCGCCCGCGCGAGGTAGTCCGGCCCCGACGTGCGAGATGCCCGAACCACCTATGGGTGGGTGTTGTGGTGGTGGATGCGGGTTGAACTGACACCGCTCCAGGCCCGGCTCGCACAGCATCTCACCGCGCGCAATCCCCGAATCGAAGATGACGACACGCTGATCCGTGCCGCGGTGGCGGTGGTCTTTGCGCCCGACCCGGACGCGATTCTGTTCATCCGTCGGGCCGAGCGAGCCGACGATCCGTGGTCCGGTCACATGTCGTTTCCTGGGGGGAGGAGTGACGAAGGCGACGGAGATCTCCTCGCCACCGCGATCCGGGAGACGAAGGAAGAAGTCGGGGTACTACTCCGGTCGGACCAACTCGTCGGCGCCTTGGACGACGTCGCGCCCCGGCGGACCCAGCTTCCACCGATTATGGTGCGTCCTTACGTCTTTGTCTTGGATCGCAGGCCCGCGCTAGTGCTCAATCAGGAGGTTGCTGAGGCAGTGTGGGCCCCGGTGCATGAACTCCTACGGCCCGAGGCGTATTACTCGATGACGCGTCAGGTCGGCGAGGCCGAACGGTCGTATCCCGCGTATCGGCTGGGCCAGCGCGTCGTGTGGGGGATGACCGAGCGCATCGTCACACCGTTGCTCGCGCTGCTCTCCACCTAGGCCACGTCACGTCCGATGCCCTGTGTCGCCCCCGCCCCCCGGGGGTCAGGAGAGAATTACTCACAACACAACTCACAACAAGGGCGCGAAAGAGAGGCGAAAGCCCCACAACGAAATCATTCTAGGGCTTTTAGTTGCCTCTCCTGGGCCCGAACTGGGACTCTCCTTATCCAGAGAGCGATCCATACCACTGCGGGAAACAACTAAGTGTAGCATTCACGCGATGTTCTGGGTATCGGTGTTGTGTCCTCAATGTGAGAATATGGGTCCAAAGTCGCACGCAACTCACAACAGAACTCACAGCAAGACTCACAACACGAGCACTCTCCTA
>JABDII010000363.1 GCA_013003805.1 Gemmatimonadales bacterium | reverse complement strand
GGCCGGGCCTTGCCGGGGCTAAGGGAAGTCGTTGATTTGTGAGCAGACGGGCAAGGTGGCCCGCCACTGACGCGGGATTCGTTAGACGGGCACGCAAACATAGTCTTCGTATTGCCTTTGTCGGGGAGGAGGCCATGAAACGTCACATCGCAGTCAGCGCAGTATTGCAGGTAATCACGGCTGTGGGCACCCTGTCGGCGCAAGCCCCGTCCTTTGGGATCGCAGTGGGGACGAGTTTCGTTGGAGGGTCTGATAGCCGCGTCCCAGTCCAGATCGGAGAGGCGACTGTGACCGGTGCGGATCGGCGTGGCCTTCACGTCCGCGGGATGATCCTCTGGCCCAGCAGCTCTTCACTCAGCTTCCGGAGTGAGATTTTTTACAACCGGTTGACGTCAGGCCGAAACGCTATCGCAATTGTGGCGGGGCAGGACGCTCAGCCGGCTCTTGTCGATCGCACCATTGGACTCATGAACACCTTTGTCGCCTCAACGAGCACGAAGGCCGCGGTCGCTCCCTACTTCCTCCTGAGTGCAGGCATCTTCGAGTCCCGGCTGGTCACTGAAACGGGTCCGGCCGACGCTCTCCGAACAGATACGCGAGATGGCCTCGGGCTCGGGGTCGAAATCGGGGCCGGCATCAACGTCCGGGTATTGCGACAGAAGTTCATGCTGGAATTGCGCTACGGCCAAGCTCTCAACAGCATCCGGGGTATCGGGTTCATGCCGCTGACGGTAGGTATCCAGTTCTAAGGGAGCCGTCTAACCGCCGCGTGCAGTGGCCGGGCCTTGCTGGTGTTCAATGGTAGTCCTTGAGGTAGTCCTTGATTTGAGAAGGGCGGGCTGAGGTGGCCCGCCACTGACGCGGAATTCGTTAGGCAGCACTCAATCGACCGGAGAGGCGATGACATCGACCCTCGGATGGCCTAAGCTGGGATACGAGGAGTGGAGTGAGACCGTCGAAACACTCCACATGTGGACTCAGATCGTGGGCAAGATCCGACTTGAGCTCACCCCGTGGACGAACCATTCCTGGCACGTGCCGCTGTACGTTACTCCGAGCGGTCTCACCTCGTCCACGATTCATCAGCGTTCTCGGCAGTTCGACCTCGAATTCGATTTCCAGGGTCATGAGCTGACCATCCGCGACGGGGACGGTCGACGCCGCTCAGTGGCTCTCCGACCCCGAACGGTGGCGTCATTCTATGAGGAGTTGCGTAGCCATCTCGAGGACCTGGGGTTCTCCGTCCAGATCAATGAGATCCCGAACGAGGTGGCCGACCCCATCCGGTTTCCGGAGGACACGGTGCACGCATCGTACGATGCGGAAGCGGCGGCGCGCTTCGCACAGGTCCTGAACCAATCAGTGCGCGTGTTCTCGGACTTTCGGGCGCGTTTCCTAGGCAAGTGTAGCCCGGTCCACTTTTTCTGGGGGAGCTTCGATCTTGCCGTAACGCGGTTCTCAGGTCGTCGGGCACCGCCACATCCGGGCGGCATTCCTGGACTACCGGATTGGGTCACGCGGGAGGCCTATTCTCATGAGGCCTATAGCTGCGGCTTGTGGCCCGGCGGTGCCGCAAGTCCGGCGCCCGCCTATTACGCATATGCGTACCCGGTACCAGACGGCTTGAGCGAGGCGCAGGTAGATCCACCGCAAGCGTTCTGGAGCGGCGACATGGGTGAATTCTTCTTGCCGTACGACGCGGTTCGCACTGCGGGTGATCCGGACGGGGTCTTGATGACCTTCCTGGAGAGCACGTACCAGGCTGTCGCTCAGCTTGCTCACTGGGACCGTGCCGCCCTCGAAGTACCCGAGGGTTACCCGCACGCGAGTGCCTGATCTGATCCTGCGAAGTTCCGCCTAACCGCCGCGTGCAGTGGCCGGGCCTTGCTGGTCTCAACGGAAGTCGTTGATTTATGATTTGGGTGGGCCGAGGTGGCCCGCCACTGATGCGGATTTCGTAGGCGCACGCGACAGTCCTCGTTCCAAGATCCGAATATTCGCGGCATCAATGTCCAACGACCTATACTCTACCGAACCTGCCGACCCGGCGGCATTTCAAGCGAAGTTCGACCGGGTCTACACCAGGATTGGGGGGCTATACGACCTTGCGGTCAAACTGCTTCCCGTCTGGCGGAATTGGATCAGGCACGCGTTGCCCCACATTACCGGTGGACGCGTACTTGAGGTCTCCTTCGGCACCGGCTATTTGCTGGCGCAGTACGCGGGAAGATTCGAAACGCACGGGCTCGAGTTGAACGCTCGGATGGTGACGATCGCAAAGCGGAACCTCCAGGTACGGCACCAGTCCGCGGAGCTCCTGCGCGGAACAGTCGAGGATCTGCCGTACCGAGATGCGTTCTTCGATACGGTCGTTAGTACGATGGCGTTCTCGGGATACCCGGACGGTGCGCGAGCGATGTCGGAGCTCCGGCGCGTCTTGCGTCCAGGTGGCCGGCTAGTACTGATGGACGTCAACTACCCGGGAGACCGCAACTGGCTCGGCATGAGACTCACTCGCATGTGGCAGCGTGTCGGCGACCTCATTCGCGATATGGATAAGCTTTTGCAGGTCGCCGGATTCCAGTACTCTGACACGGAGATCGGCGGTTTTGGAAGCGTCCACCTGTATGTCTGCCACAAGCGGTGAGCGTGCGCCTAACAAGCAACTGGAGCTGGCGGGCGCGGTGGATGGCGTTATGACTGAGCGCCAGGTAGTATCTCGGTGGCATCGAGCGGCTGGCTCGCCTGGCAGGAGAGGCGCCCGCAGCTCATTTGCAGGATGTTAGGCCGCGAGCGTGTGCAAAGCGCTCCGCCGGTTTCGTCACCTAGGACACACCTGAGGAATTCTTCAGTGACAACAATCAGAGCAATACGCATTGCGGCCCTAGGCGTGATGTGCTTGCTCATCGGTGCTTGTTCCGAGGAGAACACAGCTCCTGCTCCTACACGTCGACCCCTAACATTCAGTGGAGTTGTGTTTGACACGGCCGGCAACTCTGTTGAAGGAGTTGTCGTCTTCTCCCGCATCTGGTCAGACGATTCTGCGACTGCAGCCGACGGCGGCTTCCCCTTCACC
>JABDII010000361.1 GCA_013003805.1 Gemmatimonadales bacterium | reverse complement strand
TGGGGAATAGCCGTTGCCGGGAGATCGACATCGAAGGAGGGGTCGGGTCGGTGACGCTGGACTTCACCGGAACCTGGACCAGCGACACTAAGCTCCGTCTCATGATGGCGGCCGGAGAATTGACGCTCCGGCTCCCATCCACGGTCGGAGTGCACATCACTATTGACAAGTCGCTGGTGAGATTCGAGCCGAAGGGATTTGCCCGTCGAGGACGAGAGTACTTCTCGGAAGGCTACGGCGAATCCGAGCGGCGTCTCGACATCGAGCTCACCACGTCGTTCGCCGGCTTGAACGTGGAGTGGGTCGAGTAGATCAGGAGAAGACCGCCCGCACGCGACTGCCCACCCCAGCGTCGAATCGCCGGGCGGCAGATCCCTCCCGCACCGCGATTTCCACTGTCCCGCCAGATCCCACGTAGGCCACTAAACCACCTGGAGGCACGTCGCCGAAGGTAGTCCGAACCGGGCCGGCATCCTGTCCGCTGACTTCGAGTCCCGCGCACCCCGTGACATCCAGGCCGGTGAGATTGGTCACCAAGTTTCCGAAATGATCGACGTACACCACCACCCCAATCACCTTCCGCTCGTCGCGACGCACCTCCGCCATTTGGAAGCGCGTGAGCGAACCTTCGATCGGCGGGCCGAGTGTCGACAGGTCCTTGCCGCTCGCCAGCGCGGCTGCAGCGGGTGCGAAGACATCCCTACCGTGGAAGGTCGGTGCCGCGCTCTCGAGGACCGGCAGCTCAACGACATCCGCGTGTTCCAGGTCCGGCAGCCCCGTGAAGACGCCATTGTCTGGCCCCACGAAGTGATGCCCGGCCAGCGAAAAGGCGAGCGCTCGGCGGCGGGTTCCCACCCCGGGGTCGACCACGACCATGTGAACGGTTCCAGCCGGGTACTGCGACCACGCCCGGCCCAGGATGTACGCGGCAGCCGGGATATTGCCCGGGCTCACATCGTGCGTCAGGTCCGCCAGTGCGACACCGGGGGCTCGACTGAGCAGAACCCCACGAAGCTCACCGACATATGGATCGGCCGTTCCAAAATCAGTGAGGAGTGTGATGATCGACATAGGCGAATCGACTCGGCGTGGCCTACGCCGGCGGCAGGGTTATCACGAAGAGACCGGTAACGGGTGTGCTACCCTCTAATAATCGGAAGCTCGGTCGATTTGACTGCAGCCGCTTGGTCTACGGCGACAGCCAGCGCGCGGAGCGCCAGAGCAGCGGGACTGTCGGGTTCCGCAACCACAACCGGGGTTCCGGAATCGGCCTGATCGGTTAGTCGTGCCTGGAGCGGCACTTTTCCGAGGAGAGGGATATCGAGCTCCGACGCGAGGCGGGTCCCACCACCACTCAGGAATATCTCGGTGACCTCCCCGCAATGAGGGCACTCGAAGCCACTCATGTTCTCGATGATGCCGAGGACGGGCACGTTCACACGCTCGAACATCTTCGCGCCGCGGAGCGCGTCTCCCACCGCAAGTTCCTGTGGAGTCGTGATAATGAGCGCACCGCTCACATGGGTGGCCTGCACCAAGGAGAGTTGTGCGTCGCCGGTGCCAGGAGGGAGATCAACCAGGAAATAGTCGAGATCTCCCCATTCGACATCGTTGAGGAACTGCTGGACGATCTTCATGATGATCGGGCCGCGCCAGATGGCAGGAGCATCGCGCTCGATCAGGAACCCGAGCGACATCAGCTTGACCCCGAACGCCTCGAGCGGTTGGATCTTTCCCCCGAGAACGAGCGGCTTTTCCGAGATACCGAACATCCGGGGGATGTTCGGCCCGTAGACGTCCGCATCCATGAGCCCGACCTTGTGCCCCGATTGTGCCAGCGCGACCGCCAAGTTGGTGGCGACCGTCGATTTCCCGACACCTCCCTTGCCCGAGGAAATCGCCACGACCCGGCCAAACTCGGGTACTGGCGCTGGTGGAGGAAGTGGGCCTCCGGGCATGGTCCCTGGCGAGGGACCGGGGGGGGCATGCTGTTGTGCCGGCGGGCCGGCAGGGTCCTGAACGTTGATCTTGATCTCTGACACCCCGGCGATATCACGAATGGCCGCCCGGGCCTCCCGGACCAGCGTGGCCGGATCCTCCTGGCCCAGAAGGAAGGTGAACGACACCCGACCGTCGTCCCCAGCGGCGAGATCCCGGATCATACCAGCCGACAGAAGATCGTTATCGAGGCGGGGGTTTTGAATCTGGGAGAGGGCGGCGGTGACCTTGGCTTCGAGCGACTCGGTCACGGAAGATTCCTCACGGTGCGGGTGACCTCACAGCGCCTCCACGCGCTTCACCTCGGGTACCGTCTGCTGAAGACGCTGCTCGATGCCTTGTTTCAGCGTGATAGCTGACGCGGCACAGCCGTGACACATCCCGCCCATACGGAGCAGAAGCGTCCCGTCCTGGTCGTCGAAGTCGACGATTTCGACGCTTCCACTGTGAGAAGCGATATAGGGACGAAGGGTATCCAGCGCCGCTTCGATCCGGGCTAAGGCGTCCGTCTCCTGCACGATGCTCATCATCCTCGCTACGTGAATCGATGACCCTGGCGGTCCGAGGTCCGGTGCGCCGGGGCAGGGAATCTATCCCCGAGCCCAGGCCGGGCAAAGGTCAACCCTGCTTCGCCTCGTCCAAGAAGTCTCGGGCTTCGGCGAGGACCTTGGATTGGACTTCGGCCAGAGAACCAGCCAGGGAAAGTCCGGCAGCTTTCGTGTGCCCACCACCGCCGAAAGCATTTGCGAACGCGGCGACGTCCACGTCGCCCATCGATCTGAGCGACACCTTGATGCGCCCTTGGGAAATCTCGCGGAACAAGAGAGCCATTCGGACTCCCGCAATCGACCGCGGATACTCAACGACCCCGTCCAGATCATCCGCTGTCAGCCCGAGGCGCTCCAGCGCGCCGGGCGGTACTGTCACCCACGCCAGGCCGTGCTCCGGCTCCACGACGAGCGTCTGCAGCGCCTCGGCCAAGAGCCGAGGTCGTCCCTCCGGAGCATTGGCGTAGACATCGGCGTAGATCTGCTCCGGATTGAGACCCGCCTCCAACAACTCGGCGGCAATGCGAAGAGTGCGAGGGTGAGTGTTACTGAACCGGAAACTTCCGGTGTCGGTCATGATCGCCACGTAGAGGGCCCGCGCGATGGCACGTTCGATGTCCCACCCGTTGGCCATAGCGATCTCGAACACGAGCTCTCCAGTGGCGGAAGCGGAGGGGTCGACATATCGTGGGCCGTCCGGCAACGTGCCCGGGCTCGTGTGATGATCGATACAGCCGATGGGAACGCGCAGTTCCCCAACCGTCTCGGCGAGCATTCCAAGTCGTTCGAGATCGGCAATGTCAACCACGATCACCGCATCCGCTCGCCGGAGTTCCTTGATCGCCGCGCGGCTCTGGTCCGCGTCCGGAACACTTTCGAACAAGAAGCCGAAACGTTCGGGTGTCGGTGAGGGATTGGTCACGATGGCGTCGATGCCGCGCTTGCGGAGTAGGTGGACCAGACCGACTTCACTTCCCAGGCCGTCGCCGTC
>JABDII010000346.1 GCA_013003805.1 Gemmatimonadales bacterium | reverse complement strand
GAAGAATGGGGAGGCATCGCCTACGCGTTGGCCGGGCTGGATGCGACCCTCGGTGCCGACTGGGAAATCGTGCCGCTCATCAAGATCGGCCGCGACATGCAAGGCGAGGCCAACGGATTCCTCCGCGGACTGCGCCGGGTTGGAAAGACCGCACGATTCATCGAAGTTCCGGTCCCCAATAACCGGGTTGTCCTGCGCTACGAATCACGCGAGCGCCGCTGTGAGCGGATGGAAGGAGGGGTCCCCGCATGGACATGGACCGATCTGGGGCCCCTGGTCCGCGACCTCGACGCGATCTACCTGAACTTCATTTCCGGTTTCGAACTCTGTCTCGGTACCGCGCAGGCCTTGCGACACGGGTTTCAAGGTCCGATCTACGCGGACCTCCACAGCCTGTTCCTCGGTATGCGTCACGATGGCATCCGAACGCTGCGTCCACTCCCGGAGTCGGACGCCTGGTTCCGATGCTTCGACGTGGTGCAGTTGAACGAAGACGAACTCCGTCAACTCTCGATGGATCCGTTGGCCGTAGCGGCCGAGATGCTGGGGGCAGGCGTGTCGCTCCTGGTGGTCACTCTCGGTGCTGAGGGAGCGATCTACGTCGCCGCCCCGGGCTTCGCGAGTTTGGCCTCACGGAGGCCAGGGCATAGCTTAGGAGACGCCGTGACGACTGCGCGCGTCGAAGCCCCGACAGTCGAGGCGCTCGACCCCACTGGATGTGGCGATGTGTTCGGCGCGGCGCTGTGCGCGGGCCTCCTGCAGGGCGCCCGGGTGGAGCCCGCCATTGCCGAGGCCAATCGATTGGCGGCCAGAAACGCCGCCTACCGAGGCGCCTCCCACCTCTCCGGGCATCTGCGTGGAGAACTCGTGACCGCACCGGTGGACGAGTGACGTGACCCGCATCGTCGAGATTCCGGCCTATTTCGATGACCGTAGTTTCGATCAGTTCGCCCAGGCGCACGGCGCCTGGCCGCCCGAGGAACGGATTCTCTTCGACGCACGTGGCGCCCAGTGGGCTTCGCCGTACGGCTTGATCGGGCTCCTCACCTCGGCCCAGGGCCTGGTCGAAGCACAGCGGGAGAAACCACTGCTTACGGTACCGACCAACGCCGATGTGAGCCGCTATTGGGGCCGCGCCGGTTTCTTCGCGCAGGCGGCGGACCTCTTCGAGCTCCATGGGAAGGTGCCGCGCGTCAAACCCGAGGGAGAGTCGGATGTCCTGTTGACGGTGACACCGGTTCGCGCCTCGGAGGACATTCATGATATTGTCGGCCGCATCCAGGAGCGCGCGTCCCACATCCTCCAGGGTGAACTCGGCATCGAGGCCAAGGCTACCATGGGGTTCGCCATGGCGCTCTCGGAGGCGTGCCAGAACATCCTTGAACATGCTGGAACCAGTGGGTGGGTTGCCGTCCACGCCTATTCGTGGCGCAAACGCCTCGGCAAGCGGGTGGTGGTGATCGCCGTCAGCGATGCCGGCGTCGGCTTCCGGCGCTCGCTCGAGGCGAGCCAGGGCCGCCGGTTCGGTGATCGATGGGGAGACGGCCGAGCCCTGGAGGCCGCGCTCGTCCAAGGCGTGAGCCGCTTCCGCGACCCCGGACGAGGCCAAGGCTTGGCCGGGATCAAGCGCTATCTGTCCCGGTGGGACGGGAAGATCTCCATCCGGAGCGGCGTGGCACGGCTGTCCATTGTCCCCTCTTGGGATGATGATGTCCCGCTGCATGAGTCATTGCCTTATTTTCCTGGTTCCCAGGTTCAAATCGTCATTCCAGCCCAGGACGCGGCGCGCCGATGATCCATACCATTCACGTGGACCACGTCCTTCAGGAAGAGATCCACACACCGTATTGTGATCTCGTGACTCGCCCCACCGGAGCGGCCGTTCGCAATCGTATTCGCGCTGCCATCGCAGAGACCAAGTGCCGCACTGCATTCCTGGATTTTTCTTCCATCGGGCTGCTCGACTTCAGTTGCGCGGATGAGATCGTCGCCAAGTTGTTGCGAGATCCCGATCCAGACTGGCCCGATTTCGTCGTCTTGCACGGGCTGAACGAGGCCCACCGCGACGCCATCCACCACGTGCTGGAGAACCAGGCACTGGCCATTCTCGCCGTGATGCGAGTGGGCGGGTATCCCGCCATCCTTGGCCACGTGGCGCCGCCGGACGCCCGCATCGTGTTTGACCGTGTCGTCGAACTCGCACCAGTGACGGCGAGCGAGCTCGCCA
>JABDII010000319.1 GCA_013003805.1 Gemmatimonadales bacterium | reverse complement strand
GTTATGGAATGGAAGGGCGATGGTGAGTGGGGAACGCCCGCCATCGCACTGAAGCGTCCCTATCATCTCTCCTACCCATTTCTCTTTGAATGGGAGGGAGAACACTACTTGATTCCGGAGAGTGTTGCCAATCGCCGAGTGGAGCTCTATCGGACCAGCTCGTTCCCAATCGGCTGGAGGCTCGATCGAGTATTGCTCGATGATATCGACGCTGTCGATCCGACAGTTGTTCGACTCGACGATCGTTGGTGGATGTTCGTAACGGTCAGAAACCCAGGAAGGTCGCCCTCAACCGAGTTGCATGTGTTCCACGCAGAGACCCCACTCGGCCCATGGTCGTCCCATGCGCTGAATCCGGTCAAGTTGGATATTCGTAGTGCGCGGCCGGCCGGCCGGCCCTTTGAGGTCGATGGATCCATTTACCGACCGTCTCAGGATTGCTCGGTCCGATATGGAGGGGCGATCGTCCTGAACCGTATCGAACAATTGAGCGAGACCGACTATCGCGAGGTGGTGGTCGACCGAATCGACCCTGGCTGGGGCCCCGGTCTTATTGGGACTCACACCATCAATTCGCACCATGAATTGACGGTAGTGGACGGCCTGGCTCGCGGAGCCCGATTCGAGAGATGGGCACGGAAGAAAGCTGCCCGCCGACGGTGACCCGCTGGACATACCCCCTCACGTGGCATGGATCATGCCTTTTAAGTCTGGAGCCTCGTCTTGCGCCCTGGATTATTGGGGAGCAATGTCTGTTTGGGGCACTAGGGCGGCAGACGTGATCTTGATGCGGCAAAGTTGTTGCCTCTACTCCACGATTCGGGCGATGAAATGAAGCTCTTGGTGACGGGCCACAACGGCTACATCGGATCGGTCCTGACCGACCTGCTCCTTGAGGCGGGCCACCGGGTCGTCGGGCTCGACACCTACTTCTTCGAAGACTGCACGTTCGGCCCCGACTCGGCGGCGGTCCCGGCAATCAGGAAGGATATCCGGGAGATCCACACCTGCGATCTCGAAGGCTTCGACGCCGTCGTCCATTTAGCCGCCTTGTCGAACGATCCACTCGGCAGTCTCAACGCCGACTTGACCCATGCTATTAACTACGCCGCCTCAGTTGAGCTGGCACGATTGGCCAAGGAAGCCGGCGTCGAGCGCTACATGTTTGCCTCCTCCTGTAGCCTCTATGGCTTTGCCGGGGCGTCTGTCCTGGCGGAGGATGCACCGTTCAACCCGATCACACCGTATGGAATATCCAAGGTGCGGGTCGAGGAAGGCGTGTCACGTCTAGCGGACGAACGGTTCAGCCCTACATTTCTGCGTAACGCCACCGCCTATGGCGTCTCCTCGCGGCTCCGGGTGGATGTTGTCGTCAACAACCTCGTCGGCCTGGCCTACACCACGGGGCAGGTGCTGGTCCTGAGTGATGGGACGCCGTGGCGGCCACTGGTCCATGTGGAAGACATCGGGCGAGCATTCTTGGCGGTCCTGCATGCGCCTAGGGAAGTCATTCATGACCAGGCCTTCAACGTGGGCCGCACCTCGGAGAACTACCGAGTCAGCGAGTTGGCGGATATGGTCCGAGAGGCCGTGCCCGGCAGCAGGGTGGAGTATGCCGAGGGTGGAGGGTCCGACCCGCGGTCGTATCGGGTGGATTGCAGCAAACTGGAAAACACCCTTCCGGAGTTCCAGCCGTGCTGGACTGTGCGGCAGGGTATCGAACAGCTCTTCGGTGCGTTTGGAGCGCAGGGGTTCTCTCGAGCTGACTTCACCGATGGCACGTTCATCCGGCTCGCGCAGCTACAGAGGCTCCTCCGAGAGGGGAGACTGGATGAGCAACTGCGATGGCGGGCCCTGGGCCCGAGGCCGGAATCCATTGGAGCGGCTACTGGAGAACAGAGCGAGGCGACAGTGAACCACGTCAGGAGTCCACACACACGATGAAGGTCGTTTTGTTTTGTGGCGGTCTTGGAATGCGATTGCGGGAACATCCCGAGAACGTCCCCAAGCCCATGGTCCTGATCGGCTACCGGCCGATCCTCTGGCACCTGATGAAGTACTATGCGCATTTTGGGCATAAGGACTTCATCCTGTGCTTGGGGCATCGTGGAGACGCTGTCAAACACTACTTCCTGAACTACGAAGAGTGTGTGTCCAACGACTTTGTTCTCACTGAAGGTGGGAAGACGAGAGAACTCTTGAACAGCGATATCAGTGATTGGCGTATCACGTTTGTCGATACTGGCCAAGATACGAACATTGGCCAACGCTTGAAGGCTGTGGAAAAGCACCTTATTGGTGAGCACGAATTCCTGGCGAACTACAGCGACGGTCTGACAGACATGCCGCTCCCTGATCAACTCGAACACTTTCATGCGCGCGACAAGATCGCGAGTTTTCTCTCGGTACGACCGAATCTCAGCTACCACTTCGTGGAAAGTGGCGAGGGCGGAGACGTGACCAGCATTCAGGACATCTCTCAGTCAGATCTCCGGGTGAACGGTGGCTTCTTCGTGTTCAAATCGGACATTTTCGAGTACCTACGCCACGGTGAAGATCTCGTTGCCGAGCCGTTCCAGCGGCTGCTCGCTGAGCGGCAGCTGCTAGCGTACAATTACGACGGCTTCTGGCTCGCGGTCGATACCGCCAAGGACAAGCAGCGAATCGACACCCTCTATGCGGCTGGCCGCCCGCCTTGGCAGCTCTGGAGGAACGGGGAGGAGGACGACGTGGCGATCCCCAACCCTCCAGCTCTCTCGGATGCGGCCACCCCTCGAGCGGGGCTCGCTCGGCGATAGTCTGGACCCATCATATGCTATCCCTCGCTTTTGACGGGACCAGGCATTCGCGAACGATTCTCTGCTTGGGCGCGCACTCCGACGATATCGAGATAGGGTGTGGTGGGACGATACTCCGCCTGCTTTCTGCGTACGCGCCGGTTCGAGTCGTCTGGGTGGTGTTCAGCGCCGAGGGAGTCAGAGAACGTGAGGCCCGGTCGAGCGCCGCGCGATTCTTGGCCGAGGCGGACACTCACCACGTTGTCATCAACACTTTTCGGGATGGGTTCTTCCCCTTCGAGGGTGCGAAGATCAAGGACGTTTTCGAGGAGGTCGTGCGGAATGTCGAGCCTGACGTGATCTTCACTCATAGCCGTGACGACCGTCATCAGGACCATCGTCTCATCTCCGATCTCACGTGGCAGACCTTCAGAGATCACCTCATTCTCGAATACGAAGTCCCTAAGTATGACGGTGACCTAGGCCGCCCAAATTGCTACGTGCCGCTGTCCGCTTCTCACTGCAAGGGAAAGATCGCTCACCTCATGGACATCTTCGGCTCGCAGCGAGGGAAGGGCTGGTTTACGGAAGAAACCTTTCGCGGGCTCATGCGCCTTCGGGGCATCGAATGCGCTAGTGCCTCCGGGTGGGCGGAAGCCTTCACTGCCCGCAAACTCGTGATCGGGATACCGTCCCGTGACTAGGACGCGCTCGCGGAACGGTGCGCGGCGTTCAGGCGTACTTCCGGCCGGGCCGCCCGAGCATCCGCCAACGGGGCCGGGACAATCACCACCGGCCGTCAGCATCGGCATGCCGCTCTATAACGCGGAGCGATACCTCCGCGAAACCTTGAACGCGATCCTCGGGCAAACCTTCAGCGATTTCGAACTCATCATATCCGACAACGCGTCAACGGACGCGACAGCCGCTATTTGCCAGGAGTATACGGCCGGTGATGGTCGCATACGATATGTCCAGAATCACAGGAATCTCGGAGCTGCCCGGAACTTCAACAGGGTCTTCGAGCTTTCTACGGGGAAGTACTTCAAGTGGGCCGCCGCCGATGACGTGTGTCTTCCCGCATTCCTCGAGCGATGCGTCCGCGTATTGGAATCTGATGCTGATGTCGTGATTGCCTATCCACGAACTCAAGTCATCGATGAAGATGGCACAGCGGTGACGATGGCGAGGGATGAACTTCGGCTCGATTCCACTGACGTCCGAGCACGCTTTGCCGACCTGCTCAGCCCAATGAGGTACACCAACTATCCATTCTATGGCGTGATGGTTCGCAGCGCTCTACAGCGGACGCGCCTCATGATCCCGTACCGCGCGGCGGATCGGTGCCTGCTGGCCGAGCTCGGTCTCCACGGCAGATTCAGAGAGATCGATGAGGTTCTCTTTTACCGACGCAAGGCTCGCGGGTCAGCGCGCGGGCTCGAACGAGAAGTGGAATACAATACCGGACACGTGGGGAAACGATTCTACTTCCAGAATTGGCGGATCTGTTGGGAGCACCACCGATCTGTCGGGCGATCGAAATTGCCGACACCGGTCAAGCTCGATCTCTATCGCTCGCTTTGGCGATGGGCGTTCCAGAATAGGTCGAGGTATCGATACGATATTGCCCGGAACCTGAAGATTCTTCTCAAACGGGGTTCCTAAGCGTAGCCGTAGGATTTCCGCAACGCCTCGATGGTTTTCTCCAATCCGCTCTTCAGGGACGTACCGGCTTTCCAGTGCAATAGTTCTTCAGTCCTGGCTGCGTTTGCGGCGCGGACGTATTCATCTGGACGGTCGGGCAGAGCCCCCCATTCCGGCTCGAGCGGTGTATCGAGCAGCTGGATGATCTGCCGGACCACCTCGCGAACAGAGGTCAAGACTCCCGAGCCGAGGTCAAACGTCTCACCCTCGAGGTTGGGGATGAGTGCTGACCGTAGCAGCCCATCCACCATGTCGTCGATATAGGTCCAATCTGCAAGGAGCCTCCCATCCGAGAGACGGGGCGATTCCCCTCGAAGCAGGGAGCGGACGACGTACGGAATGAGCTTCTGCTGGTCTTGTCCCGGGCCATAAGTCATGCTGAGCCGGGCGATCACCACTGGGGTGTCATACAGCGCGTGGAACATCTGACCGTAGGCCGTGGCCGCCCACTTGGCCGCCACGTACGGAGAGCCGGGTATGAGCCTGTCAGGCGCGCCCCCCACCTGAGGTTCGGTCAGCGATCCGACCAGCACCACCCGTCCGCAGTCGCTTTCCACGACGCCGGTCAAGAGATTCACGGTGTCGGCGAGCAGGCTTTGGAACGTCGGAAGCACAAGATCCACCGTCGGACCGGCGGTTACATGGCCCGACAGATGAACAATGACATCCGGCATGACCCGACGGAGGAGTTTCTTCACCTCAGCTGGATTGTGGAGGGTAGTGTGCCACCACTCGAGGCCGTCTGTCCCAGAAGCGCGCGCGCTCCTGGTGGTTCCGTGCACGCTCATTCCCAGGCTCACGAGCCGCCGGGACAAGTGTGATCCCAAGAAGCCCCCGGCTCCTGTCACGAGAATCCGCTGCTCGGACAGGTCAGGGCGCATTCCGTTAGCCATGTTCCACCTGGTCGGCGCGGCGGAGGAGGTCGTGCTTCGTCAGGGTTTGGGCGGCGTCGTGGATGGTATCGAACGCCATGTGTGCGCGTTCCGCGATGTCTAACAGCGTGTGTTTGCCATCTGACAGATTCAGTACCCAGAGCAGGGCGAGTTCGCGATTCGGCAAATCACCCTGCCCACGGAGCCCGCGATAGATGCCTCTCTTGCCGAGTTGGGGCTCGCACTTAGGGTTGAGATTGATGAAATACCCGTCCTGCTCCAGGACATTGATGATCCGCACGCATTTCTCAAACGAATCCGCCAGAGCGTCAGGCTGAACCAGATCGAGATCGTCCGCCGAGCTGTGATACTCAGGATACTTCCCATTCGGCGTGCGCATGAGGCAGCCAAGGGGCAAGTCAAAACCGGGGGAACAGAACTGTCGCTCGTCGTAGCCGTACGGAACGAACTCGAGGATGGTGAACGATTCACCAGCGTGCTCCAGGACGTTCTTGGCGGCCCGGTCGATCAGCGCATCCCCTCGCCGGCTCAGCTTGTAGGTCGAGGAACCAGCGTCTCCCAAACAGCTGAGCAACAGACCATGCTTGATGTTGGGTACGGTAGCCTCATTCAGGGCAAGCCATGTGATTGAGCCGATGGTGCCTGGGATGAAGAGAAATCGGTACGAGAAGCGTCTGGGGCTCTGGCTGAGATATTCCGCGAGCTCAACTGCAGCACTCATGGCCGAGAGGTTGTCGTTGCAGAGGGATGGGTGGCAGCTGTGGCACGAAATCAGCACTTCGTGCGGGCTCTCCCCTGGCAGATAATACTCGCCGTAGGTGAGGTGACCGTCTTCCAGCGAGGCGTCGATGGAGACCTCGTACTCCCCTTCATCCAGATCCAGGAATTGACGATGGGGTAAGCAGAATCCCCAGTCTTCCGTGTAGTACGATGTTCGATACGGTATCCAGTCAGGGTGTTCCGGCAGCGTGTGGAGGTGCTCCTTGAGTTCTCGGAGGGGGATCTTCCGCTTGATAGGAATGCTGTAGCTGACGACGTGCAAGTTCGACCGCTGAAAGTCGATTATGCGCTCGCCGCGAGCGTTTTGCACGTAGGCGTCGCGGATGTTCCATTCCTTTGGCACGGTCCAATCGAACACCTTGGTACCGGAGGGAACCTCCTGCATGGTCAACTCAAGTCGGTCTTGGAGGATTCGCAGGGATTTGCGGAACCCATTGCCGGTGATACTCCGGCAGATGGGGTACAACTTGCGGATCAACCGGTACATGCGTTGGCCGGTTGCTTCTCCATTCGTGGTCACGCCGGGCCCTCGGGCTGAAAGTCGGGATAGGTGCGGTCGCGCTCGATCATGATAGGCTGCAGATTGGGCCACGCGATGCCGAAAGCGGGGTCATCCCATCGCACGCCTCTCGCATGATTCGGGGAAAAGACCTGCGACATCTGATAGAAGACTTCCGTATCGTCCTCCAGTGTCATGAACCCATGCGCACATCCTTCGGGAACATAGAGCATCGTGCGATTATTCGCCGTTAGTTCTACGCCAACGTAGTGCGTGAAGCTCTCCGACCCTACCCGCAGATCCACGATCACGTCGTAGATCGCCCCCCGCGTGCAGCGAATGAGCTTTGCCTCCTGAAAGGGGGAGTCTTGGTAATGCATCCCGCGAAGCGTGCCCCGTCGAGCATTGTAGGACATGCTGCACTGGACGAGTTGGGGATTCAACCCCTGAGCCTGAAACTCTCGGGCACACCATGAGCGGGCAAAGAACCCGCGTGTATCCTCATGTCGCTCGGGTTCAATGATGTAGGCGTTCGGCAGCTCGGTAGGCGTGAAAATCATGGATAGACTCGGGTCGTGGGTATCGGCACGATGAACTTTCCACCCCAGTCCAGAATATGCGCCATTTGAGACATGATCTCATCCTGGAGGTTCCACGGGAGGATGAGGACGTAGTCGGGGCGCGTGGCGGTGATCTTCTCGGGCGCGTGGATCGGGATGTGGCTGCCTGGCAGGTACTTACCCTGCTTGTACGGGTTGCGGTCCACCGTGTAGTGCAGGAAGTCCGTTCCGATCCCACAATAGGTGAGGAGCGTGTTGCCTTTGCCAGGCGCGCCATAGCCCACGACCGTCTCTCCTGCCCGGGTGGCCGTGATGAGAAAGCTCAACAACGCTCGCTTCGCCTCACGGACCTGCGCTCCAAAGGCCGCGTAGTACTCCAGCGTTTCAAGACCGGCGTGACGCTCCGTTGCAAGCAACGTGGTGATTCGGGTGGTCACCGGCTTCGTGGCATCTTCCTCATGGCGCACATAGACACGGAGAGAGCCTCCGTGGGTCGGGAGTTCCTCGACGTCGTAGAGCGTGAGTCCGTGCGCCGCGAGAACAGCCTGGGCCGAGAGAGCGGAGAAATACGAGAAATGCTCGTGATAGATGGTGTCGAACTGATTCCCCTCAACGAGTCGCATTAGATGGGGGAATTCGAGCGTTATCACGCCCCCGGGCTTCAGGAGGATCTTCATTCCGGCGACGAAATCGTTGAGGTCGGGAACTTGGGCGAGCACGTTGTTGCCTATCAAAAGATCGGCTGCCTGCCCATCCGCGGTGAGGCTGGATGCAAGCTCGGCTCCAAAGAACTCCATGACTGTGGGAATCCCCTTTTGGACGGCGACTCGAGCCACGTTGCGAGCCGGTTCGATTCCCAGGACGGGAATGTCTCGCTCGCGAAAGTCGTGGAGTAAATACCCATCGTTACTCGCAACCTCTACTACGGAGCTCGCGGCGGTCAGGCCTAGGTGATCGATGATGTGGTCGGCATAGCGCCGCGCGTGTTCGAGCCATGTCTCCGAATACGAAGAGTAGTACGCGTATTCACGGAAGATCTCCTCAGGAGACACGTATTCTTGCAGCTGGACGAGGAAGCATTGGTGACACACAAAGGCGTGGAGCGGGTAGAATGGCTCCATTTGGTTGAGTGCGTTCTCGTCCAGGAATGATTCACACAGCGGTGACATACCAAGATCCATGAACGTCTCGTGCAGCGGGGCGCGACACGATCGACATACGCGCAGTGCGGTGCCACTCGGGTGGACAGAGGCACCCGCTGGTGGGTGGGCTAGTCCAGGCGGCTTCATCATGAACCCTCCCGCGGGCGCTCCAGAGATTGGGAGTGGCAGGCCGGGACCCCCGATCCTCCACCCGCTGGTATGTTGCCCAATCGTGCCGTGGCCGCTTCCACGATAGTGCTTCCTACCCTTCCTTCCACATGCCGGAGTTCGAGCGCGCCCTCTGCCCTCGTCCTAGCCGGTGTGCAAGAGCGTGTCTGTACGTGTGCCGCTCGCCGGGGGTCAGGCAGAAGAACCAACCGCCGATCGCGGCCAAGGGTAGGGCCAGCGCGACTTGGGAGAAGAACATCACCAAATTGGATGCCGGCCACATTCGCTGGATGATATACGTGGCAACGGCAAATGGAATCATCGAAACCATTGGCCGTATCCAAGT
>JABDII010000273.1 GCA_013003805.1 Gemmatimonadales bacterium | reverse complement strand
GGCTGGTGGCCCGCTTGGGGCTCTCCGAGGGGGTTAAGTTTCATGGTCGCGTCGGCGAGGCGGAGAAAATCCGTCTCTTTCGCAGCAGCTGGGCGAACCTCTTTCCATCGCCCAAGGAAGGGTGGGGGATCACCGTGATGGAGGCGGCCGCTTGCGGGACGCCGTCCCTCGCTTCGGACAGCCCTGGGCTGCGCGATTCCGTGCGAGATGGCTCCACTGGGTTCCTCGTCCCGCACGGCGATGCCTCGGCATTGGCACAGCGCATGCTCGAATTCGCCGCCGATCGTTCGCTCGTGGAGCGACTCGGCGCGGCAGCTCGGCAGCATGCGGTGCGGATGGCCTGGGAGGACGCGGCTGATCGAACGGAGGCGCACTTGGAAAGCCTGATACGAGCTGCCGCCAACGGCTAATCTTCGTGAGGAGATCCCACGGATGCACGTCAATAT
The DNA here is from genome assembly GCA_013003805.1 of Gemmatimonadales bacterium. Classification (GTDB taxonomy): domain Bacteria; phylum Gemmatimonadota; class Gemmatimonadetes; order Gemmatimonadales; family GWC2-71-9; genus JABDII01. The sequence goes on along the minus strand of JABDII010000273.1, from coordinate 8,077 downwards.
CACCGCCAGACACTGCGAGATTCCGGACACCCTCAGGGCCCGCGCGGAGAGCGTGCTGGATCGTCTGGGAAACTACGGACTCGAGCTGGTGGAGGGAGCAGTCGTTTTCGATGTCGAAGCGATGAGTCAGCGGGCCGAGGTGCGTCTCCGGGCCGCCACCGGTGACATGGTGGTCGCCAAAGACAACGGGCCGGACCACCGGACTGCCTTGGATCGGGCGGAAGAAAAGCTCAAACGGCAACTCAAGAAGGTCGCACGGCGACTGCGCCAGAGGCGGCGGCCGGAGGCCGACGCGGTGTGACGCTCCGGCTACGGGAACTGCTCGAACGAACCGGCGATCCGCTCCAGCTCGAGGCGATCACGGGAGAGGACGGGCTGGACGGTTTCCTCCCGGATCAGGAGATCGCGAGCCCGGGGCTCGTGTTGGCAGGGTTTACCGAGCGCTTCTCCCCCAACCGGATGCATGTGCTGGGGGAGACGGAGGTTTCCTACCTCAGATCGCTGCCAGCCGACGAGCGACGGCAAAAGCTCGAAACGTTCTTCGAGTATGACGTGCCGTGCGTCTTCGTGACTAAGGGGCAGGAGCTTCCGCCCGAGATGCTCGAGCTGGCCAAGGAGCGACGCACTCCAATCCTCCGCTCGAAGCTGAAGACCGCTGAATTCTTCCGTCGCATCAAACCGATCATCGAACAGGCATTCGCGCCACGGACGACGGTGCACGGCTCCATGGCGGACGTCTACGGTGTCGGACTGCTCTTCGTCGGACGGTCGGGGATCGGGAAGAGCGAATGCGTGCTGGACCTGGTCGAGCGAGGGCACCGCCTCGTGGCCGACGACGTGGTCCTAATTTCGAGGCGTGGGAACGACGTGCTCATCGCCCAAGGGCATGAACTTGCACGGCACCACATGGAGATCCGGGGCATCGGGCTGGTGGACGTGCCGTCCCTGTTCGGCATCCGCGCCGTCCGGCAGCAGAAGCGCATCGAGGTCGTGGTGCAGCTCGAAGACTGGGACACCGCCAAGGATGCGGACCGGACCGGCCTGGCACGGCAGGAGACGGTCATCTTAGGGGTCGCCCTCCCCAAGGTGATGATCCCGCTCAACCCGGGGAAAAACCTCACCGTCATCTCCGAGGTTGTGGCCATGCTCCACCTGTTGCGGTATTCCGGCGTCGATGTGGCCACATCCTTCAACGAGCGCTTGATCCGCCGCATGACCGAGCAACGCGGGATTCGCGAGTACCTCCAGGAAGACTATGAATAGCCCGATTCGCGGAGTGGTCGTGGGACACGGCCGCGTCGCCGAGGCACTAGTTGATGCGGCCGAAGGGATTAGTGGCGTCACCGATGCGCTGATCCCGGTCTCAAACGACGGGTGCGACCGCGATCGCCTGGAGGACCGGATCGCGGAGGCCATCAACGGCCTGCCGTCGGTGGTCTTCGTTGACTTGCCGAGCGGGTCCTGCCTATTGGCGGCGCTCCACCGCTTCCGTGGGCAATCGGACGTCAAGGTCGTGACCGGTGTCAACCTGGCGATGCTGCTGGATTTCCTGTTCCACCGCGAACTCCCGCTCCACGACGTTGCCGAGCACGTGGTCGGAAAAGGGTGTGGAGCGATCCGCGTCACCTAATGCCCATCCTCCTGTATCGCATCGATGACCGCCTGATTCATGGCCAGGTGGTCATTGGATGGGGAAGACCGCTGGGAATCGAGTTCATCGTCTTGGTGGACTCGGAGGTCAGCGCGAGTGAGTGGGAGCAGGAGCTCTATCGCATGGCGGTGCCCCAGGCTGTGGAGGTCGTGTTTGCGGACGTGGAGCAGGCTCGCACGAGCCTGACCGATTGGCAGGCGGATCCGCGTCGAGGCATGCTCCTAACCGGCACGGTCGATTCGATGGCGGCGATTCGCGGCAACGGAGGGCCAACCATTCCGAAGATCAATCTCGGTGGCGTCCACCACCGCCCCGGACGCCGGCAGCGGCTGCCATACGTATACCTAACGGACGAAGAGTACCGCGCGTTGATTGCACTGAAGGAGGATGGGATAGAGATCACGGCGCAGGACGTTCCCACGACCCGGGCAGTGGCGCTCTCGGAGCTCGCGTGATGGAGAGTTCGGTGCTGATGGGCATCGGTCTCCTCTGGGTGTGGGCCACCATCGCCGGTCTGGACTTGGTGAGCGTGCCACAGTCCATGGTAGCGCGGCCTTTCATAGTCGCGGTGGTAGCCGGCGCCATCCTCGGCGATCTTCTCGCTGGTGCTCGGATCGGGATTGTCCTCGAATTGTTCGCCCTGGATGCCCTCCCGATCGGGGCCGCGCGCTACCCGGATTACGGAGCCGCGACGATGGGCGCCGTGCTGGTGGCGGCGGGTCAGCCGCCGGTAGCTGGTTTGGGAGTGGGTGCCGCGACCGGATTGGTCCTGGCGGCGCTGGGAGGGTGGACCATGCCGGTGCTGCGCAGAGCGAACGCCCGGGCGATCCGGGACCGACTCGAGATGCTGCGCACCGGCCACGCCGCGACGATTCGGAGCCTGCAATACGCGGGACTTGCCCGCGACGGTATCCGGAGCGGACTTCTGTCCCTGATCGCGATCGGGGCGGGACTCCTGATCCGCCACCTGCCACCGCTCGAGGGAGACGCGGCGGCCGCGCTCACCGTTGCGGTGGTCGGAGCAGGGTTGGCCAGCGTACTTTCAGGAGCCCTCCGCACCGCCGGGCGGAGCCGGCGGTGCCGCTGGCTTACGGCAGGGCTTCTCACGGGAAGCCTATTGGCGGTGGCGTTGTGAGCGGTCGTGGGAAGGCCTTCGCGCGGCTGTTTGCCGTCCAGGCCGCGTGGAACTACGAGCGCATGCTGGGAATTGGCATGGGGTACGCTGCGGAGCCGCTCCTGGCTGGATTGGAGGCGACCGACTCCGAACGCCATGCCGAGGCCGCGGGCCGGTCCGCCGAGTTCTTCAACTGCCACCCATACCTTGCGGGGTTGGCATTGGGGGCATCGGTGGCGGCGGAATATGCCGGCGAATCCGAGGACCGGATCCGACGGCTCAAGACGGCCCTGTGTGGCACGCTGGGAGCGCTGGGCGACCACCTCTTTTGGGCTGGTCTCTTGCCAGCCATGATGGGGTTGGCGCTGATCGTGGCCGTGGTGTGGAGCCCATGGTGGGGAGTCGGGTTGTTCCTCGTGGGGTACAACGGATGCCGTGTTGCGGTGGCATGGTGGGGACTCAGGACCGGACTGGACACCGGCATGCGGGTCGGCCAGGCTATCGCATCGTCGTGGGTGCCCCGCGTGAGACGATGGGTGGGCTTGGCGGCGGGGTTCCTGGTGGGGGTCGCGATTCCGTTAGCCGGCAGGTTCCTGTTGGGCGGGCTCGGGAGATCGCAAATTCTGATCGGGGTAGGCGTGGCGGTCCTGGGACTCGCCCTCGCCTACCGCTTTCGCGCGACGTTTGGTGGCGTTCGGTACGGACTCTTGGCGGTGGCGCTGGTGCTCCTCTGGTTTGGGGTCCTGCCGTGATCGAACGCCAGGTCGTTGTGACCAACTCCCTCGGCCTGCATGCGAGGCCTGCGGCGCAACTCGTCAAGCTGGCCAGCGAGTTCGAGTCGCATGTGGAAGTGGAGAAGGATTCGTTCGCGGTGAACTGCAAGAGCATCATGGGCGTCATGATGCTCGCTGCCGAATGCGGAAGCACCTTGAATTTTCGCGCCGAAGGATCCGATGAATCAGAAGCAGTCGAGGCGCTGGTGAAACTAGTCGACACGGGATTCGGGGAATAATGGACGGACGGCAGCAACTCGACGGTATCGGAGTCTCGCCCGGGATAGCGTTCGCACCAGCCATGGTGGTGCGGTGGGATTTCCCAGACGTCCCTGATCGTGCCGTTACACGGGAAGAGGTGCCGGGGGAGATCGCCAGGCTGCGCCAAGCCGTGAGCGAAGTGGCCCACGGCCTGACCTCGCTCAGGGAACGCGTGGCGGAGCGTGCCGGACCCGAGGAGTCGGGGATCTTCGACGCGCAGATCCTCATGGTGCAGGACGAAGACTATCTCGGCAGCGTCGAGATGCTCATTCGCAACAACCTCTTGAGTGCCGAAACGGCATTTGAATTCAAGTCCTTGGAACTCCGTGAAGCATGGGCTGGCGCTCCTCGCCTGCGAGAGCGCCTGACCGATCTCACTGCTGTCCAACGACAGGTCTTGCACCGGTTGCTGGATCGATCCGATCACGAGGAATGGTCCATTGAGCTCGATGAGCCGGTGATCGTGGTAGCCCACGAGTTGTCGCCCGGTGTCACGGTACAGCTCGACCGGGAACACGTCGTTGGCCTCGTGTCCGAACAGGGAACCCGGACCTCGCATGCGGCCATCCTGGCCCACTCGTTGGGTATTCCTGCCGTCATGGGTGTCCCTGAAGCGCTCGATCACATCCGCAACGGCACCGTGCTGCTCATCGACGGGAAACGAGGCACGGTTCTCCTCGATCCGACCCCGGCTGATATGGACACCGCTCGGGCGCGTCTCAGCCGCCGGCACCGACTCGCGCTCGAGTTGGAAACGGCGGTCGGCGAGCCGGCGGTGACCCCGGATGGCCTAGACGTGGCCTTGATGGGGAACGTGGATCTCCCGGAGGAGATTGAGCCTGCCCTCAGGAACGGGGCACGAGGGGTCGGGCTGGTGCGGACTGAGTTCCTCGTGACTGGGCGCGCGGAGCTCCCAACGGAGGACGAGCAATTCGCCTATTTCCGACGTGTGGCGGACGCCTTCCGACGCGATCCGGTCGTGATCCGAGCGTTCGACCTCGGAGGCGACAAGTTCCCGGTGGGGTTCAGGGCGCCGGTCGAGGCGAATCCGTTCCTCGGATGGCGGTCGATTCGAGTGTGTCTCGACCAGCAAGAGATCTTCCGACCCCAACTCAGGGCCGTCTTGCGTGCGGCGGTCGACCGCAACATCCAACTCATGCTCCCGTTGGTAACTCGGATCGAGGAGATTCTGGAATCACGGGCACTGCTCGAGGAAGAAGCCCGGGCGCTCGCCCGCGATGGAGTGCCGGCGGCGAAGTCGGTTCCCGTGGGCGTTATGGTCGAGACGCCAGCCGCGGTGATCTTGGCAGACCGGCTGGCTCAGGTGAGTGATTTCTTCAGCGTTGGCACCAACGATCTCACCCAGTACACGATGGCTGCGGATCGCGGCAACGCGCGTCTGGCGAGTCGGTTCACGGCATACCACCCCGCCATCATTCGCCAGCTCAAGGACGTAAGCGACGCCGGGGCACGGCAACATATTCCGGTCAGCATCTGCGGTGAAATGGCATCGGAACCGCTGGCTGCAGTGCTGTTGATCGGGCTGGGGTATCGCTGCCTCAGCGTGTCTCCCCCGGAGCTTCCGCTGGTCAAGTGGACGGTACGCCGGGTTCCCTTCGAGGCCGCCAAGCGGGCGGCCGCCGCGGCCCTCGAGGCTGGCACTGCCGACGAGGTCCGTGCGGCCGTGAAGGAGGCCTGCGGGTCATACCTAGATTTGCGCATGTTCGATCCCTTGAACTCGTTGCCGGATATCAGGAAAGCCGCTAGCTTGCCGACGGATTTCCCCACTTCAACCTCGTGAAACCGATCGCCATGAACCACGTCGAGCAGGGCAGCAAGAAGCGTCATGTGTTTACATCCGAGTCGGTTACCGAAGGCCACCCGGATAAGATGGCCGACCAGATTTCAGATGCGATTCTCGATGCGATTCTCGAGAAAGATTCCCGGGCCCGCGTGGCATGCGAAACGCTGGTCACTACCGGCATGGTCGTCGTCGCCGGCGAGGTGTCCACCAAGGCCTATGTGCACATTCCCGATTTGGTCCGGGAAACCGTTGAGGCCATCGGATACACCGATGCGTCATCGGGCTTCGATAGTCGCACGTGTGCCGTTCTCACCTCGATCGATCGCCAATCGACCGATATTGCCATGGGTGTCGATCGCGAGGCCCAACAAGGCGCCGGCGATCAAGGAATGATGTTCGGCTACGCGACTGCCGAGACTCCCGAGTTGATGCCGCTGCCCATTCTCCTGGCTCATCGCTTGGCGGAACGTCTCGCGATTGTCCGGAAGGGAGCGCGTGGGATCAGCCCGATCGAATGGCTCAGGCCCGACGGCAAGTGCCAGGTATCGGTCGAGTACACCGGAGATAAGCCGACCGCCATCAAGACCATCGTCGTCTCCACCCAACACGCCGAGCGTGTAGGCTCCCGCAGGTTGAGTCAGAAGAAGATCCGAGAGGTCATCATCGAGGAGGTGATCAAGCCGGTCATTGCACGGGGAACGCTCGGCATCGCGAAGACGAAGATCCATGTCAATCCGACCGGCCGATTCGTCATCGGCGGACCGCACGGAGATGCGGGGCTGACCGGGCGGAAGATCATCGTCGATACCTATGGCGGGATGGCGCGACACGGCGGAGGAGCCTTCAGCGGCAAAGATCCGAGTAAGGTCGATCGTTCGGCAGCCTATGCCACCCGATGGGTCGCCAAAAACATCGTGGCCGCGGGCCTTGCCAAGCGCTGTGAAGTCCAGGTAGCGTACGCCATAGGAGTGGCGCGACCGGTATCGGTCATGATCGACACTTATGGAACGGGAAAGCTCCCTGACTCGCGACTCGAGAAGATCGTCGCCGAGGTGTTCGATCTCACGCCGAAGGGAATCATTTCCGCGTTGAAGCTCAAGCGTCCCATCTACCTGCCGACTGCGGCGTACGGACATTTTGGGCGGAAGCCGTTCTCGGCGAAGCGCGGCGCCGCCAAGCTCGACTATTTCGCGTGGGAGCGCACCGATCGAGTCCGGGATCTCCTGACGGCCGCCAAGTAGGACTTGCACGCTCGATGACACGAGGAGGCCCCGCTGGGCGCTGACAACATGGTGGAGGTCACCATTGCCCATCTCGGGCTCGACCGCACCACCAATTCTCCCGTCGTCATTCTTCGCGAGAAGGATGGGTCCCGCGTGTTGCCGATTTGGATCGGCCCCGCCGAGGCCAGCGCGATCGCCATGGAAATCCAAGGCGTCCAGGCCCAGCGCCCACTCACTCACGATCTCCTAAAGCAAATCGTGACAGGACTGGGCGGAAGCCTGAAGAAGGTCTCGATCACCGATGTGAAGGAGAACACCTATTTTGCCGAGTTGCTCATCGCGCGTGATGACCACCTCTTCCAGGTCGATGCCAGGCCAAGCGACAGCATCGCCTTGGCCTTGCGTCTCAACGCGCCGATGTATGCCAACGATGACCTGCTCAATCAAACAGCCGTCGAGCCAATGGAGTCCGGGCCCGATCCCTCGGAGAGTGCAGAGACGTTGCGGCAGTATTTGGAGAAGCTGGATCCCGAGGATTTCGGCAAGTTCAATCCGTAGCGCTACCGTAGCGCTCGCCTGTGCGTCTTTCCTTCCCCAATCCAGTCTGGGGCAAGTCCCACTCACCGTGAGTGGACGGGTGCTCAACCAGACCACCCCCGACAGCGCGCCCGCAGCCGGCGTTCGCGTCGTGATGCACCAAGTAGGTCCTTCGATTCAAGGACCGGTGGACTCGACCGCGACGGATCGGTCGGGGATGTTCCGATTCCGATTCTCCGCGGATTCCCAATCCGTGTACCTGTTGAGCGCCAGGCACCACGGGATCGAGTATTTCTCGGCCCCGATCCGGGGGGCCGGCGATATCATGCCGGATACCGTCCTGCTCGTGGTCTCCGATACCTCAACGACGATCTCGGTCCAGGCGCCGAACCGGCACATCGTCATCGCCCCACCGACCTCGGAGGGCACCCGCGAAATCGTGGATTTCATCACGCTCCAGGCCGCCGGGGGGCACCTGACGCGGGTCTCGCCCGACAGTCAGACGCCCAACTGGTCGGGACCACTTCCTCCCGGCGTGCTGGACGCCCGGGTGGGGGAGAGCGATTTCTCGCCCGATGCAGTGACCATCGAGCGCGACTCCGTGTTCCTGTTTGCGCCCGTCGCCCCGGGTGAAAAGCAACTCCTGCTGCATTACTGGATTCCCGTTGCACAGGCCGGGCTCACCATACCCACCGCCTCGGATGAGATCGATCT
>JABDII010000264.1 GCA_013003805.1 Gemmatimonadales bacterium | reverse complement strand
CGAGCCCAGGCCCTGGCATCCGCGCTCGAGCGCCCCGGCCGGGGAATCGTGCTGGGTGCACTTACCAGTGCCGCTGCGTTCCTCGCCATCTGGGTTATCCCCTATCCCGCCATGCGTCAGGTGGCATGGCTCACGGCCTTCGGCCTCTTGGCGATTCTGGTCTGCAGCTTCACCGTGCTCCCGCTGCTGCTGTCCATTTCCGCGCCGGCACAGCGAAGCCAGTCTGCGTGGTCACGCTGGGGTGCTCTGTTCGAGCGTGCGCTCCGCCTCCGGCCGCTGGTGGGCCTCGCACCCTGGGTGGTTCTGGTCGCCGCCTGCGTCGTGGTGCTCCCGTCGCTCCGTTTCGAGCCCCATCCGTGGAGACTGGCCGTCCGGGGTAACCCCGAGTCGGCCCGGCTCGACCACCTGAGTCGGGAAATGGGGTCGGCTTTCACCCCGCTTCTCATCGTATCGCGCGGACGGACCGATCGAGAGGCACTCGAGCGGGATCGCGAGGCGGTCCAGCGACTCCAACCGGTAGCGCTCCGCGCCGGGGTCGCCACCATCCAGTCACTGGCGCGCTGGCTGCCGAGCGCCAGTGATCAACGCGCCAATATCGAATTCGTCGCCGCCAACCGTGAGCTGTTCTCGCCGGATCGGTTCCGTCGTGATTTCGAGGCCGCGGTCAACCGAATGGAGGATCCCCCTCCGAGCCCATACTTGATGGACGAGTACCTCCCGCTGGTCACGCGCGGCCTCAATCCCGATCTCGGGGAAGTCACCCTGGACGAACTTCGCCGGTTGGGCGTCGACGCCGACGTCGATCGTCACCTGGTCCAATACGCCAGCGAATACTTCGCTGTCTCCTACGTCTTCTTGCGACAATTCCCTTGGGCCGAGGGGGCGGTGTCCGGTTTCTTGGAGGTTGCCCGCGAGGCCGGGGTTGACGATGCAGCTGGCGTGACTCTGGCCGGCGATGCCCTGCGTTCGGCGACCCACACTCGAGTGATCCGGCGCGCCGTGTTCATCGCCACGTTGATTGCGGTGGTGCTGGTTGGCGGGCTCCTCTGGCTCCGCTTCCGCCGGGTGGCGCTCGTGGCGCTCTGCTTGGCCCCGCTGGCATGCGGGCTGAGCGCCGCGTTGCTTGTCATGTGGCTCCTGGGCCTCGAGCTCAATCTGCTTACCATCACCATCGCACCGGTCTTGGTCGGCATCGGCGTGGACGACGGCATCCACATGGTGGAGCGGCTGCGAGCGGGGCAGGGTCTGGGGACGGTGCTCCGGGAAACGGGCTCGAGCATGACCATGACCACCCTCACTACCGTCGGGGCGCTGGCATGTCTGGCGCTCGCGACCTTCGCCGGGATCCGCGAGCTGGGACTGGTCGGCGCAGTGGGCCTCCTGACCTGTCTCCTCGCCTCGCTCCATCTGATCCCGCTGGGTTGGCAGTTGGTGGGCCCGGTCGAGCGGCGACCGTCCGAAACATTCAACTCTTGACTCGCGTAGAGGGACGTGCTACATACGTAGCAGTCTGCTAGTTGTCTAGCACGTCTCGGCCTGCGGCCTGGATCACGAATCGGGAGTCGACATGTCCGGAAATCCTCTTGCCAAGCTGACCCGGCGTGAACGGCAGATCATGGATCTGTTGTATCAACGAGGCGAGGCCACCGTTTCCGAGGTGCTCGAGGGGATGCCGGACCCGCCGAGCTATTCCGCGGTCCGGGCCACGCTGGGAGTGCTCGAAACCAAGGGCCACGTGCACCATCGACAAGACGGCCCGCGGTACGTGTATCTGCCCGCGCTCCCGGCCGACGCGGCCCGCCGTGATGCGTTGGAGCATATGCTCAACACCTTCTTCGACGGCTCGGCCGAGCGGGCGATGGTTGCACTCCTCCAGATGTCGGATACCGAACTGTCGCAGCAGGACCTCGATCGGCTCGCGGAGCAAATCGAACAGGCCAAACAGGAGGGTCGGTAGCCATGGGAACCTCCCTCCTCGCCGGTAGCACACTGCTCGGCATGACCGGGCTCCTCGGTCTGTTTTCCGATTGGGCCATCCGGGCGACCCTGGTCCTGCTGATTGTCTTCGGGGTTGCCGCACTCATGCGTCGTGCGGCCGCGGCGTCGAGGCACGTCGTCTGGGCCGTGGGGCTGGTGTCTGTCCTGGTTGTTCCTATTATCGCGGTGGCGCTGCCGTGGCGCCTCAACGTGCTTCCCTCGCTGGGTCGTGGCGAGGCGCCAGCGGCTGCCATCACGACTCCTGCGACGCCTCAGGTGCTCGACCGTAAGACCGTGAGCGGGCCGGAGCAAGCGACGCCGACCCTGACATCCGTCACATCGTCCGAGACACGAGCCGTTGTGACCACCCGCTTGCCTGCTGAGCTGCAAGCCCAGGCCGCCGCGTCGAGCCGTGTCATTCCGCAATTCAAGCCGACTCTGCTGCAGGTTGTGATCGCGCTGTGGGCCGCGGTGGCCGTTGTGGTGTCGCTGCGGCTCTTGTTGGGACTGCTCTTGGCCTGGCGCCTGACCCATCGGGCCCGTCCGCTGAACGATCCTTCCTGGTCGGAGCCGCTTCGGTGGGCCGCCGATTGTCTCGGAGTCCGGACACCGGTTCGGCTTCTTGCCACGCGCGACTTGCTCATTCCGGTCACATCGGGCCTCACGCGGCCGGTCGTCATGGTACCCGAGGCGGCTCGCTCGTGGAGTGACGAGCGCCGACGGGCGGTGCTGCTGCACGAGCTGGCGCACGTCAGGCGGTGGGATTGGACCACACAACTCATGGCCCACATCGTCTGCGCGCTGCACTGGTTCAACCCCCTCTGCTGGATCGCCGCCAAACGGCTCCGGGCCGAATGCGAGCGCGCGTGCGACGACCTGGTGTTGGACGCGGGAACCCAGGCTTCGCGCTACGCCGATCACCTTCTCCAGATCGTTCGCACGGCAGGCCGCGTGCGAGCCCCAGCCGGTGCGATCCCCTTGGCGCAGCGCTCGGAGTTCGAGGGCCGGCTCCTCGCGATTCTCGAACCCAGAATGGAGCAACGAAGAATGAAACCCCTCGCCGCGCCCTTGATTGCGGTGATCGTGCTTGGGCTCTCGCTACCACTGGCGGCGATGGCCCCGCGCGCCGACAC
>JABDII010000414.1 GCA_013003805.1 Gemmatimonadales bacterium | reverse complement strand
GCATGTTGGGGCTCCGGGTTCGGGTCTGACGCGCTAAGGGGGAGATGCCAGGGACCGGCATTCTTGCACGCAACGCTGCTCCTTCAGCGCAGCAAGCTCCATGCCCAGACTCTAAAGAGATCTTCATGATGCGTTCGGGGTTGGTTAAGACGGTCCCTGACACTTTTGGGCCACCCGAACGGCGACGGGTTTTGTGGGAATACTCGACAACGACCGAGGAGCACCTCGTCCATGAAGCGGATCGTGATCTTGGGAGCGGGAACTGCCGGCACCATCATGGCCAATCGCTTGTCCCGCCTCTACCGGAGCGAGATCAAGTGTGAGGCGATCTCGATTACCATCGTCGATCAGGAATCGGAGCACCTCTATCAGCCGGGGCTGCTCTTCATCCCATTCGGCGTGTACCAGCCCAGCGAGATCGTCCGTCGGCAGGTGGATACGCTTCCGGATCACGTCACCCGCATCCAGAGCGGCATTAATCGGGTGCTGGCGGACACCGATGAGGTCGAGCTCGCCAACGGGCAGAAGCTGGCGTACGACGTCCTGATCATCGCGACGGGAACCGAGATCGCGCCGGAGGAAACCGACGGATTGACCGGTCCGGGGTGGTGCGAGCGGATGTTCGAGTTCTACACACTGGACGGCGCCGTCGCACTGGGCGAGGCCCTCGAACAGTGGGAAGGCGGACGGTTGGTGGTCGACATCGTAGACATGCCGATCAAGTGTCCGGTGGCCCCGCTCGAGTTTGCGTTCCTTGCGGATTGGTACTTCACCGAACGCGGCATCCGGGACAAAGTCGACATCACCTACGTGACACCGCTCGATAGCGCCTTCACCAAACCCACCTGCGCCAAGGCCCTGACCCACCTCCTGACCGAGAAGGGAGTCAAGCTCGTCACCGAGTTCAACGCGGGGGAGGTCGACGGCAAGAACGGCCGCCTGGTGTCTTGGGACGAGCGCGTGGTGGAGTTCGACCTGTTGGTGAGCGTTCCGCTCCACATGGGGGCGGAGTTCATCGAGCACACGCCGGGGCTCGGCGACGACCAGCGGTTCGTCCTGGTGGACCAGCGTACGCTCCAGGCCCAGGTCAAGCCCAATATCTTCGCCATTGGCGATGCCACCAACGTGCCGGCATCGAAGGCGGGATCGGTCGCGCATTTCGAGGCGGAGATCCTGGAGCACAACGTCCGGCTCTTCCTGCAAGACACCCCGCTCGAACACGGCTTCGACGGCCATGCCAACTGCTTCATCGAAACCGGGTTCAAGAAGGCGCTGTTGATCGACTTCAACTACAACGTGGAGCCGTTGCCTGGGAAGTTTCCTCTGCCCGGCATCGGTCCGCTGCCGTTGCTCAAGGAGAGCCGGCTCAATCACGTCGGTAAGATGCTGTTCCGGTGGATCTACTGGAACATGCTCCTGCCGGGCCGGCACATCCCCGGCACGTCGACCCACATGTCGATGCGCGGGAAGCAACCGCTCCCACACACGCCGGAGGAACCGGCGAAAGAGGAACCAAGCGAAGAGATGCCAAGTCAGGTTGCCTAGTTACCAGAAGGAGAGTCCTGTGACCGCGCTGAGCCAGATCACGATTGCCGGAAAGACCGTCGACGTCGACGGGGAAGGGTACATGCAGAAGCCGGAGCAGTGGGACAAGTCCATTGCCCAGGACATTGCGGACGACGTCGGGATCGGCGAGCTGAATCCCCGGCATTGGATGGTCATCGAGTATATGCGGAAGCGTTTCCTCGAGGCCGGGACCGCGCCGTCCATTCGGGCTCTGGGGAAGGAATCCGGCGTGCCGATCAAGGAACTCTACCAGCTGTTTCCCAAAGGCCCGGCCAAGTTAGCCGCACGCATCGCCGGGATTCCCAAGCCGCGCGGATGCATCTGAGGAGGAGGAGAAGACGATGACGAGTGGAACCATGCCAGATCCCACCACGGTGTCGCCACCGGTGGACGAGGCAATCAAGAAGGTCTCCATCATCATTTCCAAGGGCTCGCTCGAGGGCATCTATCCCGGCCTCATCATGGCGAATGGTGCCCGGATGGAAGGCATCGAAGCCAACGTGTTCTTCACCTTCTTCGGGATGGACGCGATCCACAAGGAAAAGAGCGACCACGTGAAGGTCGCCACCGTCGGGAACCCGGGTCTCCATCTGATGACATGGCTCGGTGGAGTACCGGGTATGTCGGCCCTCGTGACCCGGCAGATGAGCAAGACGATGGAGAAGCTCGATATCCCGCCGATTCCGGAATTCATCGAGATGATCGCCGATTCCGGCGGCAAACTCTACGCCTGTAAGGCCTCGGTCGATATGTTCGGCCTGACCATGGACGATTTCATCTCGCAGGTGGAAGACGTGATCACCGTTGGTGAGTTCTACGAGATGGCCGCTGGAGGCCACATCGTGTTCACGTGAGGCCGAAAAGGAGGGCACTTGTGCCGGCGGGCCCGGCTCCGTGTGGAGGCCGGGCCCGTCTTTCGTCTACGTAGGCAGCGACCGGCCGAGCGGGGGCCGCTCCGTCATTGAAGGAATTCGGCGATCTTGGGATAGACGAAGAAATAGAAGGCCAGGGCCAAGGCCACGAAGATGGCCAGTCGGATGAGCATCTTGGCGACCTTCATGGCTATGTAGATGCCCAAGACGAGCAGCACCACGAAGACGATCGGTTCGATCATGAGCGGTCCGGGCGAGAGATGTGGCGGAAGGCCGCCTGGTTAAGGTAAGATTGCATGTGGGGGAAGGGGAAGCACGTCGGGTTTGGTCTGGCTTCCCAGGCGGGACATCTCCACTGCAAATTGTCTCATTGGATGGGCCGCCGCCGCCGGCTGACCAATGTGGCATCGGCCTACATCTGGCGCGCCGTCAACCATTTGAGGCCCAATAGGCCGGTGGCGCATGGCGTGGCACACGTGTTGCGCATCATAATGCGGTTTCGTCCCGCGCCGGCGGGAGCCTCACCCGACATTGCCGAGGAATGCGTTGATGATCTTGCTCCGCCCGCTGCACCGAGGCCTCGCCCGCTCGCACCGCACCTGGCGAGGCCTGATCGCCGCCTTCGGCGTGCTGATCGCGGCGTGCGGCGGCGGGGAAGAGCTGGCGGGACCGGTCTCCGGCAGCCTCGCCGTGACCGTCAATGGACTCGTTGCCGGCATGAACGCCGCGATCACGGTGACCGGCCCCGGCGGATACAGCCAGGCCCTGAGCGGTTCGCAGACCTTGCCCGACCTGGCTCCAGGACAATACACCGTGGCGGCCACCGACGTGACCTCGGGCACGGGGACGTACTCCCCTTCCTTGGCGTCACAATCGGTGAGCGTCGTCGCCGGAGACTCACCGGCAGCCGTGACCGTGGCCTACGCGCTCGCCACCGGGAGTCTCGCCGTGTCGATCACCGGACTCCCCGCCGGAACCGACGCCGATATCACGGTCACCGGTCCCGGAGGGTTTGCGGCGGCGGTTACCGGAAGCGCCACTCTTGCCAACCTCGGTCCCGGAACCTACACGGTGACGGCGGCTACGGTCGTGGTGGCGAACTCGAGCTACGAGGCCGGCGTTCCGATCCAAACGGTCGCGATCGCCGCTGCGGAGACGCCCGCCGCTATCGGGGTGGACTACCTGCTGGCGACGGGAACCTTGGACCTGACCGTCACCGGCCTGCCGGGCGGGGTGGATGCCGGCGTGACGGTGACGGGACCGGGCTACTCCGCATCGGTGACGGCGACGACGACGCTCACGAACATCGGCGCGGGCACGTATACCATAGACGCCAGCAACGTGGTCGATGGCGCAACCACCTACATCCCGAACCCGACGACCCAGACAGCCTCGGTGACGCCCGGAGCCACCAGCGTCGCGACCGTGACGTACTTGGTGGCGGGGCCCAGCTCGTTCAACCTGGTCATCGACGGCATGTACGTGACCCAGAGCGTCCAGACCTTTGACGGCGCGGTGCCACTGGTGGCGGGCCGGGATGGCCTCCTGCGTGTCTTCGTCCGGGCCAACCAGACCAACACGGAGACCCCCGACGTACGTATACGACTCTACGATAACGGGTCACTCACCAACACCTTCACGGTCAACGCACCGTCGAGCGCCGTCCCGACCTCGATCAGCGAAGGCGACCTGGGCGCGTCGTGGAACTTGGCGCTCCCGGCGGGGCTCATTCAGCCCGGCCTCGAGATCATCGCCGATGTGGATCCGGGCAACACGATCGTCGAGCTGGACGACGGAGACAACGCCTTCCCGTCCTCCGGGTCTCCCCAGGTCCAAGACGTACGGGTCATCGGACCGTTCGCAGTCCGCTTCGTTCCCGTGATCCAAGACATCAACGGTCTCACCGGGAATGTCACGAGCGGCAACACCGACCAGTTCCTGGCAGTAACCCAGCAGCTCTATCCGCTGGAGTCGTACGATGCGGACGTCAGGGCCCCCTACACCTATACCGATAGCATTCCGATCGAGAGCGATAACGCCACCGGGACCTGGAGTCGGGTGCTGAGCGAGATCAACGCCCTCCGGATTGCCGACACGAGCTCGCGATACTACTACGGCGTGGTCAAGACGTCGTACTCGGGGGGAATCGCCGGCATCGGGTACGTCCCGGGCAAGGCCTCCGTAGGATGGGACCGCCTTCCGAGTGGAAGTGGCGTCGCAGCGCATGAATGGGGACACAACTGGGGGCGGAACCACGCGCCGTGTGGCGGAGCGGGCAATCCCGACCCCTTCTACCCGTATCCCGGAGGCCTAATTGGGGTGTGGGGCTACGACCTCGTTTCGACCAGCTTGGTGCCGCCGACAGCCCCGGACATTATGGGGTACTGTTCGAACGATTGGATCAGCGACTACACCTACGCCGGTGTGCTGACCCACATCGCCACGAGGTTCTCCGTGGGTGGAACCGCTGGCGCACGTCGACCCGTGCTCCTCGTGTGGGGCCGGGTGCGCGCCGGTGTGATTGAGTTGGAACCGGCTTTCGAGCTCGATGGCGCTCCGCGTCCGCCCTCCACCGGCGGCCGGTACTTGCTCGAGGGATTCCGGGCCGATGGCAGTCGTCTCTTCAGCTACGCCTTTGAACCCGAGAGCGTGGCCGACGCCCCGGATGGTGAGGCGCACTTCGCCTTCACGCTGCCGGTCGCCGGAGATCGGCCGGCCAGCCTCAGGGCCACCGGTCCCGGCGGCCAGGCGGTTGCCACCATGAAGGCCGGCGTCCCCGGTGCGCCGGGCCTTCAGCAGGGGGGCGGAGCGGCAGCTCAGGTGCGGTCGCTTGGAGCGGACCGGGTCGAGCTGCGTTGGGATCGGAGTCAGTTCCCCATGGTCTTGGTCAGGGATCCGGCCACCCGCCAGATCCTCTCCTTCGCTCGGGGGGGGACCGCTACCATCCGGACATTTGCCCGCGAGCTCGACCTGGTGTACTCGGACGGGGTACGCAGCTCGAGCGCCAGGGTTGCGGTCCCCGGCCGATGACGGCGCGCCATGCCGGCTCGGACATCACGACATCAGCACTCGATCTCCTG
>JABDII010000230.1 GCA_013003805.1 Gemmatimonadales bacterium | reverse complement strand
AGCCCACCCCGGTGCCGGTCGCATCCAGTAAGGAGCGGCCAACGGTGTTCTTGGAAGCGAACGCCTCTTGCCGGCCGAGGATCATGCAATTCACGACGATCAGCGCGACGAACGCCCCGAGCGCCTTATGGACGGTCGGCACTAATGCCTCCAACCCCATGTCGGCGATCGTGACGAAGGTTGCGATGACGAGGATGTAGGTCGAGATCCTCACCTCGTGCGGCACGAAACGCTTGAAGGTGGAGACCAAGAGGCTCGATCCCGTGAGCACGAAAAACGTCGCCACTCCCATGGCGAGGCTGTTCGCCACCGTGTTGGTTACCGCCAGGGCGGGGCACAGACCCAGCATCTGTACCAACACTGGGTTCTCGCGCCAGATGCCGCGAATGAAATCGGCCTGCGGCGTGGTCTCTCTCATCGGGTTCCCTCAGCCACAGATTCCTGAAACGCGGGCTCCAGGCGCTCGAGCGCGTTGTTGATGATGCGGATCACTGCTCGCGAGGAGATGGTCGCTCCGGTGATCATGGCGACTTCATGCGGGTCTGTGCCGGTCGCCTGGCGCGGCTTCACCCCTAGGAGTGGTGAGGTCGCGCCTTGGAATTGAGAGACGAAGTCCATGTCCTTCTCGATCTTATCGCCGAGCCCCGGCGTCTCCTTGCTCTCGAGGACTTTCATCCCGAGGATGGTCTGAGTGCGGGGGTCATAGCCGAAGATCAGCCGGACGATATCCTGAAAGCCCGGCTCACCTGCCGCGATGGCATAGCCGATGCTCGTGCCGTCCTCGCGATACCCCCGGTACACCACATCGACATCGGCAAGCCGAACGCCTTCGGGCAGGCTGTCGGTGAGTGCGCCGCCGTGGACGTACAACGTGTCGTAGCGATCGGGCGCCTCGAGCACTTCTTGCACCGCCAGCTGGAGCATGCGGGCCTTGTAGGCCTGGATGGTCGGCTGGGTCCAGCCGAACACGAAAACGATGAGGAGCCCGGCGAGGGCCCCGGCGCTCGCCAGCGTTATGAGCAGGCGGGCCGCGGGTACCTCGGGCCGTTGCTCGGTAGGCTCGACGCCGGTCATGATGAGCTCGGTTTCGCGGTCCGCGCGCCGAAGGGTCGCGGCTGGGTCGCGCGGTTGATGAACGGCACGAGGGCGTTCATGAGCAGGATGGCGTACATGACGCCCTCGGCCAGCCCGCCCCAGTACCGAATGATCACGACGAGGAGTCCAACGCCGACGCCGAAGATCCAACACCCGCGGTTGGTCACCGGAGACGTGACCATGTCGGTCGCCATGTACATCGCTCCCAGCATCAGACCGCCGGAGAACAGCATGGCCATGGCGCCGGCAAACTGAACGCCGTCGATGGCGTTGAGGAGTGCCGCCAGGATGCCCACCGTGAGGAAGATGCTCGCGGGGATGCGCCAGTTGAGATGCTTGCGGAGCGCCAGGTATCCACCCGCCAGGAGGATCACGATGCCCGATGTTTCGCCCAGCGATCCTCCGGTGGATCCCATGACGAGGTCCCAGAGACCCGTGGCGGTTTGCTCGAACTTCATGAGGCCGAGCGGGGTGGCGCCCGTCAGGGCGTCGACCACTTCGGGAGTCGCAAGCGGGAGTGCCAAGTTGTCGCCCCGAAGCTGCCACCACGATTCCGGCGAAATGGGCCACGTGGTGAGGGCGACGGGGAATGCCGCTTGGAGAAATGCACGCCCCAGGAGTGCCGGGTTGAAGATGTTCTGTCCCAGGCCACCGAAGATCAGCTTGCCGAAACCGATCCCGAACGCTCCTCCGACAAACGCCATCCAGATGGGCAAGCCCGCCGGGAGGGACAACCCGAGAAGAAGGCCGGTGATCGTCGCCGAGCCGTCCCCGATGGCTCCCTTCGTCCCGAGCAACCGTTCGGTCACGACGGCGCCGGCAGTGGAGCCGAGGATGACCAACAGAACGCTGGGACCGAAGTAGAATGTGGCGATAGCAATGACGGGAACCAGGCTCCCGACCACGGACCACATGATCGTCGGCGTGCTATCGCGCGCGCCGATGTGGGGCGAGGCCGTGACCAGGAGACGGGGTTGTGTCATGCCACCGCCTTCTGCTTTTTCAGCGCCACCTTCGCTGCCTGGAACATCTGTGATAACGGAATGTTCGATGGACAGGTGAAGCTACAACATCCGCAGAGCATGCAATCGGCCAAGCGCTCCTGTTCCATCTCCTCATAGCGTTCGACCTGCGCGAGGTTGCCGAGGAGTTGCGGGTTCAGGTAGACCGGACAGGCATCGACGCAATGCCCACAGCGAATACACGGATGGGTAGTAACCGGACGGCTGTCCGCCTTGGTCAGGACCACGACCCCTG
>JABDII010000207.1 GCA_013003805.1 Gemmatimonadales bacterium | reverse complement strand
CTCGACCACCGAGAGCTGGCCGAGCGTGACATGGAATGTGGGGGCGATGGTCATGAGCACTTCGCGTGACTCGGGCCCGCACCGACCGTCGGGCCAGAACACGCCGCAGCCGGACACGGCCACCATCAGAGAGAAAGGGAGTGCACGACGTGACATTAGGGCATCTCACGGTTTGGGACGCTCCCACGCTACGACGGAGCCGTTACCCGAGCGTGACCTGCCGGGGACGCCAGGCTGGCCTCCTGGTCCTGACCGCGGCATTCATACTTCTTGTGGGATGCGCCCAGCGTTACGGAGCCGCCAGCCCGGCGCCTACCGCTACCGGGGTGGATACAATGGCCATCGAGGCCATGGCGCGGGAACTCTCTTCCGACGACATGCGAGGGCGTGGGGCCTGGACCCCCGAGAACGAGGTCGTCGCGCGTCGGCTCGCCGCCGAACTCGACCGGCTCGGCGCGCGACCACTGTTTGACAATCGGCTACTGGTTCCGTTCGTCGCCGAAGCAGGCCCTCGAGATACGGTGTACAACGTCGTCGGTGTCGTACCCGCCCGCGGGGGAACAGTCTCTGGAGAGCTCATCGGGATCACCGCGCATCTGGATCACCTGGGCGTGGGCCCGCCCGATGCATCCGGTGATTCGATCTACAATGGCTTTCTGGATGCCGCCCTTCCCATGGCCATGGTGCTCGACGTGGCTCGGCGCTACGCCCGCTCGCAGGGTGACCGCCCGCTGGTAATCATGTTCTTGAACCTGGAAGAGCAGCGACTGCTCGGTGCCACGGCCCTCCTCGAGCGGCCGGACGCACCGGCAATGGTCAACCGACTTCGATTGCTGATTGGGGTGGATGCCGGGTCGCCCGCCGGGGAGGCGCTCGAGTGGCAACTCATGGGGGCGCTCCCGACTCATCCAGGCGCCCGCCTCGCCGACTCGCTCGCTCGCGCACGCGGGTGGACCACCACGTCGACCGCTGCACGCCCGATCTCGGATGTGTTCCTGTTCGCCCAGAACGGCGTGCCGATCCTCTTCCCGATTCCGGGCAAGAGGTGGAAGGGGTACACCGCAGCGGAGCGGGACGAGGCCATGAGCCGGTTCGATCACTATCACCAGCCGTCGGACGAGTGGCAGGCCGAGTTTCCCTTCCTGGGCACTGCGAGCTACGCCGATTGGCTGTGGACCATCGTCGAGTCCGCCTCGGATAGAGGGACGTCCCTCCAATAAGGTGAGCGCCCCCGGTCACAGACCGGAGGCGCCCTCCCTACATCCCTACCTTCCTACGTACATCCGCCGAATAGGGTCATGTACCACGCTGCAGGCTGATGTCACCGGCGAGGGTCGAGAGCCTCAGGGTGGGCCCCCCGCGGCCGATGGTGCCTCGCATGTCGCCCGGCCCCATCTCGCTCAACGGGAAGTCGGACCTGACGCGCCCGGAAGTAGCAGCTGCCCGAACCTCGGCGTTGGTAGCGGCAGGAATCGTCACTTGCACGTCACCGGCCATAGTGGTGAACTCGAGATCCCGGCCCCAATCAGGCAAGCCGATCGAGGCTGTAATCGATCCGGAGAGTGTCCTCCCCGTGGCCAGCCGCGTGGTCGACACCCGAACGTCGCCATACTGGGTATACAGGAAGGCGTCGCTCCGAAGGCTGGTGGCCTCGAGGTTACCGGTCAGGCTCCGGGCCACCAGGGTCACTCCATCCGGTACCTGGACCGTGAAGACGACCCTGGCTACTCCACGACCGCCATCCACGACCGTCATGTTGCCGCCTGCTCCCGGTTCGCATGCGTTGGGCACTCGTCCCGGCACATCCGGGTAGACGGCGCAAATCGTGACGCCGAGGGCGTGCGGCACGGCCTCGATGTCCACCGCCGCGACGTCGTTGGGCCGGCCGATCTTGATCGCGGTGACCACGACGTCGTTTCCCGACGCCCGGACGGCCCGGATGTCTCCGAACACGCCCTTGACTTCGATGTGCTTCCCTGCTGCAATCGGCCCGCGCCATTCGGAAGTGTCTCGGATGCTTCCGGCAGGATCGATCGGGGGCTGCCAGTCGGGCCAATCCGGTCCGTGGATGTCCACGTCCCCGCAGCCCATGGACCATGCCAGAACGAGGATTGCTCCGCCGGTGGTAAGTAGGTGTCTCATGGTAGCCTCCCCACGTAGTCGTTCATGAGGGTGAAGAACTGTGCTTCGAATTCCGCGAGGCTGATGCCGAGTCGGTTCTCGAAGGCAGTGGCAAAGACCGCCCCGTCTCTCACGTCGAGATAGAGCTCCCGCAACTCTACGAGGCTGGCTCCGTGGCCCCTCGGGTCAAACAGATAGGTCGCGGCCAGCTGAAACATCGGGTAACAGTACTCGAAGACGATGTTCGAGCCCGAGGGATAGTCGGTGTATTTGTGCATCGCGATCGGATTCAACCGACCGTAGGCCGCGATTAGCTGGTCGAACCTCGCTTTACCAGTGATGCTTCCACCGGCGGTCCCTCCGGCCATGAACTCGGCAATTCCCTCCGTAAGCCATACATCCACGGTCCCCGGGTTGTTGCTGGCCTTGAGGAGTGACTCAATCACATGCGTGATTTCGTGCTGCACCACCGGCACGTACATGTTCAGAGCGGTGTGTCCCGCCAGGCCCCGCTCGGGGTGGTCCAGGGAGTAGATCAGCAGTCCACCCCAGTAGGCCCATCCTCCCCACTGCTGCGGGAAATGATCCTTGTAGGTGTAGATGTGGATCTTCTGCTGGTCCGGGGGGAACGAGAACACCAACTGGCTGCCGGTTATCCCGAATTGGAGGCTCACGTCCGCGAACACGTCTTCGGCAATCTCCGCCAGCTCTTGTCGAGCCTGCTGGCTGGCCGCGTCGCTGTAGACCGTGAAGTTCGCGGTCTCATAGGGATTCCCGTCA
>JABDII010000195.1 GCA_013003805.1 Gemmatimonadales bacterium | reverse complement strand
AGGTGGATCCCGCAGTCCAGCGTATTACGGTGGTAGGCAGGGCCATCAGGCGCTTCGAGCGCCGGTGGCTCGCGCTGCACAAGCCACTCGGCGTGGTGACGACGGCACGTGACGAGAAGGGCCGCCCTACGGTCTTCGATTTGGTCGACCGGCCTCAGGGTCTCAACTATGTCGGCCGGCTCGATATCGCCACGACAGGCCTGCTGCTCCTCACCACCGATGGAGAAGCCGCGCATCGGCTGACCCATCCCAAGTACCGGGTGCCGCGGCGCTACACCGCCTTGGTCCATGGGAAGCCGACCCAGGAATTGGAATCGTTGGTGGGCCGGCGAATCACCATAGACGGCCGGGTGGCCAAACCGGAATCTGTGCGGGTACGACCGGGACGGCAGGGCAGAAGCATCATCGACGTAACCTTCACGGAGGGACGGAACCGGCTTGTCAGACGGTGGTGTGAAGCCCTCGGCCTCAAGGTCGAGCGGCTGGCCCGAATGTCGTATGGACCGATTCGCTTGGCCGACCTCGAGCAGGGGCACTCGCGCCCACTCACTCCACGGGAAATCGCAGCCCTGTATCGCGCGATCGGGTTGCCTGAGGAAGCTCAAGCGAAACATTAGCTGCAGCGCCTACGTTATGTTATTGGAACGACTTGACCATCACGGGAGTGCCCACATGATCGGGCCGAACTCAAGCCAGGAAATCGATTGGTGAGCGCCAAGCCCACACCTGAAGAGGCCCGAAGCCAAGAGGGCCAGCTCATCCAGCGCGTCGTGTCAGAGGTGGCCAAACGCGTGGTGGGCCAAGAGGGAATGATCGAGCGGTTGTTGATCGGGCTCTTGACCGGCGGGCATATCCTGTTGGAGGGTGTCCCAGGCTTGGCCAAGACCCTGGCGGTTCGCACCCTCGCCGAGATCATCCACGCCAGCTTTTCCCGCATTCAGTTCACGCCCGATCTCTTGCCCGCGGACCTGCTCGGTACCATGGTCTTCGACCCGAAGAACCAGGAGTTCAAGGTCAAGAAGGGCCCGCTCTTCGCCCAGATCGTCCTGGCCGACGAGGTGAATCGGGCCCCGGCCAAGGTCCAGGCCGCGTTGCTCGAAGCAATGCAGGAGCATCAGGTCACCATCGGAGGGATCACCTTTCCGCTGAAGGAGCCGTTCCTGGTCCTGGCCACCCAGAACCCGATCGAGAGCGAGGGAACCTACCCCCTCCCGGAAGCGCAGCTCGACCGGTTCATGCTGAAAGTCCGCGTCGATTATCCGTCGCGGGACGAGGAACGCGAGGTCTTGTTGCGATTGGGGAGCGGAGAGCCAATCCCGGTGAAGCGCATCCTCGAGCCATCGGCCATCCTAGCCGCTCGGTCGAGCATCGCCGAGCTGTACGCCGACCAGAAGCTGCTCGACTACATCGTGGATCTGGTACGGGCCACGCGGGACCCGGCATCGGTCGGGCTCCTGGACGTGAAGCCGCTGATTGCCTACGGGGCCTCTCCGCGCGCCTCGCTTGCGCTTGCCTCGGCAGCCCGGGCACACGCCTTCATCCGCGGGCGGAGTTATGTGGTGCCCGAAGACATCCGAACGCTGGCCCCCGACGTGCTGCGGCACCGTCTGGTACTGACCTTCGAGGCGGAGGCGGAAGACATGGACGCCGATCGGGTCATCTCCCAGATCCTCGACGCGGTCCCGGTTCCCTAACCGCGCGCCCCCGGCGGAGGCCCCCCTCCGCCCCGACGGTGGCCTTCCGTTAATTTCCCGTCATGCCAGCCATACCCCCGCAGATCCTGGAACAGGTCAAGACCATCGAGCTCCGGACTCGCGGGTTGGTGGCGTCGCTCTTCGCTGGGGAATATCGCTCCGTCTTCCGGGGCCAGGGGATGGAGTTCGCGGAGGTACGAGCGTATCAGCCGGGCGACGACTACCGCACGATCGATTGGAACGTGTCGGCCCGCCTGGCCAGCCCGTACGTGAAGACCTTTACCGAAGAGCGCGAGCTCACCCTCCTCCTCATCGTCGATCAGTCAGGGTCGACCCACTTCGGCGAGCCGCTCAGCAAGGCCGCGTTGGCCGTCGAAGTGGCTGCGGTCTTGGCTTTGGCCGCCGCGCGGCAGAACGACCGCGTGGGGGCCTTGCTCTTTTCCGATGAGATCGAGCGTGTCATCCCGCCCACTAAGGGCCGAAAGCACGCGCTCCGCGTGATCCGGGACTTGGTCGCCTTCCAACCTAAAGGAAAGCGTACCGACCTCGCTGCCGCACTGGTCTACGCGCAGAAGCTCCTGTATCACCGTTCCATCGTAGTGGTGCTCTCCGATTTCTTGGCCGAGGGCTGGGAGCGTCCCCTCCGCTCGTTGGGGGCCCGGCACGAGGTGGTGGCCGTATCGGTTGAGGACCCACGCGAGCGCCGCCTGCCTCGCACCGGGATCCTGGACCTGCGTGATGCGGAATCGGGCGACCGCAGACTCGTCGATACCACGAGTGCGTCGACCCGGCGACGGATGCAGGCGAAAGTGGAGCACCGCCGCCGCGCGCGAGACCGCGTGCTGTCCGCCGCGGGCGTCGACCTCGTGGCACTCACCACCAACACCGACTACTGGATTCCCCTCCGTCGCGCCTTCGCCCAGCGGGCGCGGAGGCTGCACCGCGCATGATCATCCTGTTGCTCTTCGCGCTCCAGGGTACCGCGACCGTCGGCGACACGATCTGGGTGAACCGCACGGTGCCCCTGCCGGCAGGATGGTCTGCCCGCGCACCTGCGTGGGACCCTGACGGGGCGGTCGAGCTGCTCGGCACTCCGGTGATCGATCTCGTTGGCGACTCGGTCACGGTCCGCTACCCACTCGTTGTGTGGCAGCCAGGAGATCATCCGCTCGAAGTCCCGGGGCCAGTGTTGCTCTCGCCCCAGGGGGATGTGGATTCAGTGTACATGAGTCGGATGACCATCACGGTATCCAGTGTGCTCCCGATCGTGGCCGAGGACTCGATCATTCCACCGCAACCTCCCGCCGGGATCGTACCGAGGCCGGTCGTGAGCATGCTCCCGCTGTTCCTGCTCTGGGGGGTGACGCTGGTCCTGGTGGCGCCCCTCCATTGGTGGTGGCGCCGGCGAGGCAAACCGACCCCAATCGACTATGCGGCCGAGGCAACTTCGGCCCAACCGCCGGTTGCTGAGTGGGCCGCGGCGGGAGAGTTGCGCGCGGTCATCGCAGCAGGAGCCTGGGAACTCAGGCAAGCGTTGGCCCACCTGGTGCCCGAGGCCAGAGTGACCCTGGACACCGAGGCGTGTCTCGCCGTGATCGGCGCCCGCAAGCCGGCATGGCCGTTGGATGAACTGGGAGCACTCTTGCGCGGTATGGATGCCTCTCGTTTCGCACCGATGTCAGAACGGGACGCCCTCCAGATCCACGAGCGGGCGATGGCGCTGAAAACCCGCTTGGCGGAAGTGCCATGACCTTTGCGCGACCGTTGCTCCTCCTGCTGCTCCTGGCGCTGCCATGGTGGTGGTGGCGCCGCCGAAAGACCACGCCTGGAGTGCGTTACAGCAGCCTATCGGTGTTCGAGGGCTCGACCCGGGCTGCGTGGTGGATTCACCTTCCGCCCGGACTCCGGGTGGTGGCGCTCGCAGCATGGATCGTGGGTGCTGCGGGACCGCGCATCGGTGGCGACACCATCGAGGTGAAGCAGGAAGGAATCGCCATCGCGATCGCGATCGATATCTCCAGCAGCATGCTTGCCGAGGACTTTGCGCCGTCCAATCGGCTCGAGGTGGCAAAGCAGCAGGCCATCGCGTTCATTCGTGGCCGGGAGGCGGATCGGATCGGCTTGGTGGCCTTCGCGGGTGAGGCTCTCACGCAGGTACCGGTCACGCTCGACTACCCCGTGCTCGAGCGCGCGATCATGGATCTCAAGATCGGTAGCCTGGAGGACGGCACGGCCATCGGGAGCGGGCTCGCCACGGCGGTCAACCGGCTGCGTCTCTCTCCTGGCAAATCGAAGGTCGCCATGCTCCTGACCGATGGGGAGAACAACCGGGGGCTGATCGATCCACGCACCGCGGCGGCCACGGCGAAAGCCTTCGACGTGAAGGTCTATACCATCGGGGTCGGCACCGAAGGGGAAGCGCCGATCCCAACCGGACGAGGCCTCACCGGATTCCGCTACGAGATCCTCCCGGTTCGGATCGACGAAGTGTTGCTTCGGGAGATTGCCGAGACGACCGGTGGCCGGTACTTCCGCGCCAAGGACAGCGAGGCCTTGAGCCGGATCTTTCGACAGATCGACGGGCTCGAGAAGGCGCCTATCGAGGTGACTCGGTACACCCGCTACGACGAGGCCACCATGTCCTTCGCCCTCATTGGGCTCGTGGCACTGGTACTGGAACTCCTCCTCGGCGCGACCCGAATGGTGCGAGTCCCATGATCTTTGAGTTTCCCGGGCTGCTCGTTCTGGTGCCTGTGCTGGCGTTTGTCGGCGGCGCCCTCGCCATGCTGGCCCGGCGAAGACGCATTCGGTTGGCACGGATTTGGTCTTCTGGCCTGGCGAAAGCCGCGCGAGCGAACGGCCGCTGGTCTCCGATCGCACTCGCGGCCGTCGGCGCGCTCGCGGGATTTGCCCTTGCCGGGCCACGGGGTGGCCGGATTGAGGTGGCGTCGGAGACCCGAGCGCTCAGCCTGATCATGGCAATCGACATCAGTCGGTCGATGCTTGCCGAAGATGTCGTTCCCAGCCGGCTAGGCCGGGCCGTCCGCGAAGCCCGTCGATTGATTCACGATCTGGAAGGCGATCGCGTGGGCCTCTCGGTGTTCGCTGGGCGAAGCTACATCTTGGCGCCACTCACCGTGGACGGCAGCGCGATCACGCTCCACCTGGACGCGCTCGATCCCGATATCGCGAGCCAGGGGGGGACCAGCCTTGCTGCCGCGCTTCGGCAGGGAGGCCAATTGCTCGGGGCCGCCCCCGGCATAGCGGATCGTGTGCTCGTGGTCTTCACCGATGGCGAGGCGCACGACTCGCTCAATGAAGCACTGGTCGCCGCTCGTGAAATCCAAGACCTCGGCGTGCGGCTCATCCTGGTCGGTGAGGGCGACGCGGCACCGTCACGAATCCCGATCCGAGACGCTCGAGGGACGCTGCTGGAATACAAGCGCGACGAGCAGGGGAACCTGGTGGAGACCAAGCGTCGTGACGACGTGCTGCAAATGGTGGCGGAGGCGGCTGGGGGAACCATGGTGCCGGCCGACGTCCCCGACCAAGCCGGCGCGATCCGCGATCTGGTGAGCGCATTCAAGCGCATGCCGACCTCCGAAACGCGGACGGCGGATCTGCGCCCACTCGGATGGGTGCCCCTCCTGGGAGCACTCCTGCTCCTGCTCGCGCATACGGCCCTCCGTCGCGCTGCCTCGCTCATTGTGCTCGCAGGCCTGGTCCTCGGGCCGGGCACGAGTGCCGCGCAACGTCCGTCGCCCGGCGTCAAGGCACTCGAGGAGGGCAATCCAGCGCGTGCCGCGACGGAATTCCTCGAAGAAGCGAGGAAGGGAACCGCCACGGACACCGCCTTTTACAATGCCGGGACCGCAGCCCTAGCGGCAGAACGCTTCGAACCGGCCGAGGCAGCCCTCGCCGAAGCCGCCAAGTCGCTCGACCCAGATCTCCGCTACCGGGCATTGTACAATCTCGGGGTCGCGGGTCTCTATATGGCGGCACAGGATTCGGTCGGCCGCGATTCCCTCTTGGACCAGGCGGCCGAGCACTTGAGGCAGGCCCTCATGCTCAAGCCGTCGTCGGAGCGAGCCAAGTGGAACCTCGAGCTCACCATTCGGGATCGAAACCCGCCGCCCAGCGGGGGAGGAGGAGGAGGGTCACCACCCCCACAACGCGGCGGTCAGCAGCCTCCGTCGCAGGGATCCCCGCCGCCGAGTAGCGGGTCGCTGACCCAGACGCAGGCCGAGCAGATCCTGAACTCAGTCGAGCGAGAAGAGCGGGCCACACGGGCCCAACAACTCCGGAAGTTGCGCGGCGGCGGAGTCCGCGGGAGGAAGGATTGGTAACCGGGGTGCTGCTCATGGTGGCGAGTCTTCAACAGTCACCACCGCCGCAGATGTCGGCGTCCGTGGATCGCTACACGCTGGCTCTGGGGGAAGAGCTGCTGCTTACCATTCGAGCGACGACGCGATCGGATATCCCTCCACTCGCGGTGCAGGTTCCTTACCTGGATGGATTCGAGCTGATTTCCCGGTCCGAGCGAACCGAGGTGGCGTTCGATCCCGATCCCACGCGGTCGACCGTCATACATATTCGTCTCCGTCCCACCCGGGTGGGCCTCGTAACCATCGGCTCCGCCGTGGCGCTTCAGGGCCCGCATCGAGTTGAAACGGGCGAAATCGAAGTGGAGGTCGTCGATGCCGCAGGCGCGCTGGCAACGACGCTCAACCCGCGCGTCGCCCGAGTGCTGAACCGCGGGCCCCCGCGGAATCTCACGGGTGATGTGGCCCTCGTGGTATTGCTTTCGTCGGACACCGTGTTGGTCGGCGAGCAGGTGGACGTGGTAACCGTCGCGTGGATTCCCCGCGATCTCAGGCTCCGGCTGAGGCGCCCCCCGACCCTTGAGCCACCAACGGTCGAGGGGATGTGGACCTACCCACAGCCCACGCCCGTGGGGATCGCGGCGAGCCGGATGGTGCGTGGTGTGTGGTACGACCTCTTCGTCGCGCACGAGGTGGTGTTCCCGCTCGCCACTGGCGACCACGTGATCGAACCGGCGGTCCTTCGATACAGTGTCCCGTTGGCGCTCCAATTCTTCAGTCAGGAAGAGCGTCTGTCCCTGTCCAGCGGCCAGGCCACTGTTACGGCGCGCGCGTTGCCCGAACGAGACAAGCCGGAAGATTTCGCGGGCGCGGTCGCACGGTCGCTCGAGTTGAGCAGGACCGTCACACCGTCCATCGGTCGCGCGGGAGAACCGCTGACGGTAGACGTGACGCTCGCAGGCGAAGGCAATCTCTCGCTCTGGCCGGAGCCGGCATCCAGATGGCCGCCGGGAGTCCGCAGCTACCCCGACCAGAGTGAGGAACGCATCCAACCAGTCGATGGACGAATCGCTGGATCGAAACGATTCCGCTATCTGGTGATTCCCGATTCGGCCGGGACCATGCTCCTGCCACCCCTGGTGTACCGGTACTACGACACCCGCAGGCGCCGGTACCGTGAGGCCACCGTTCCGGCCGCGCGGGTTGCAGTGGCCCCGCCGGCCACACAGGTGTCGAGTGGAGCGCTCCCTCCCGCGCTCCTCCGATCCTCAGGCGCCCCGTTGGATACCCGGCTGAGCCGGGCACTCCCGTTTCCAGTCTGGATTGTGGTGCTGCTTCTTCCCATCGTCGCGTATCTGGCGCGGCGGGTTCCCTGGGATCGGCTGCGCACCTCGGAGCCGATCGCCCCGCTATCGGACGACCAAGTTATCGAATCGGAGCTCCACGACCTGCTCCAGCAGATGGTGCCCGATCTCGACGAGCGGGAAGATCACGAGCTGCTCGAGGCCTTGCGCATGAGCGGGGTCGGGGAGGACACGGCGGAGCGCTTGGTCCACCTGAGGGGGCGCCTGCGCGAGGCGCGCTACGGGCCGGAGCCGGCAACGCGGCCGACCGAAGCACTGCTCGAGGAAGTGCAATCCATCGTCAGCACGGTGCGCGGGCGTGAGGCCATCCGGGGGCGGCGGGCCACGCCAGTGGGACTCCTCGTGTTGCTGTCGGTCACGTCCATCCTCAGTGCCCAAGAGCGCTCCACCTCGCCGGAAACGCTCTACGAGGTGGGAGCTCTCTCTGCCGCTGCCGAGGGGTTCCGCGATCGAGTAACGCGCGAACCCGCCACGCCAGAGCACTGGTACAATCTGGGTGCCGCCCATTATCGCCTTGGGCAGGAAGCCCGGGCGGCCTGGGCCTGGCATCACGCGCTCCGGCTCGCGCCGAGAAACAGCACAGTTCGCCGCGGCCTCGAATTGGTGCCTCCCCCCGATCGCGTATCGGCCCGACTCTTGAGCGTCCCGCCGATAACCCATCGTGAACTCCTGCTCCTCGCCGGGTTTGCGTGGTTCGGCGGTTGGATCGGTTTGATCGTCAAACCGACGTGGGGCAGGCGATGGGCCTTGGCACTCGGGGCCGCACTCCTCCTCGGCACCGGTGCGGCGTGGATCGCGCGGGACGATCGGCCTCCTCTGGCCATCGTGCTGCACGACACCCAGCTCCGTGTCTCTCCTCACGAGCGGGCGCCACAGGTGGCCAACGCGTTCGGCGGAGCCGTGGTCCGGCTGGCTGATAGCACCCAGGGATGGTGGTTGGTGCGTGCCCCATCGGAACAACTCGGCTGGCTCCGCGCTCAGGAGTTGGCTCGGCTCGGCGATCCACTGGCGGGACGGCAATGATGGCAGGCAAGATCGCCATCTTATCCGATGCGGTCGCCGACCAGATTGCCGCCGGCGAGGTGGTGGAGCGCCCGGCATCTGTCGTGAAGGAGCTGGTGGAGAACGCCATCGACGCTGGTGCTACCCACATCACGGTCGAGTTGGAGCAGGGTGGGAAGAAACGCATCGTGGTCCGCGACGACGGTTCCGGTATGGGCCGTGACGATGCCATCCTCGCGCTCGAGCGTCATGCGACTAGCAAGATCAGCGCTGCGCAAGACCTGGTGGGGGTGCCCACGCTCGGGTTCCGCGGCGAGGCACTCCCGTCCATCGCCTCCGTGTCGCGATTTGCCCTCTCCACCTCGGATGGCGACGGCGAAGGCACGGAGATCACCGTTGCGGGCGGGCGGATCAATGACGTGAGCCCGGTCGCGCGGCAGCGCGGCACAAGCGTGACCGTGCACGGCCTGTTCTATAACACACCCGCACGGCGGAAGTTCCTCCGCTCGGTCTCGAGCGAGACGCGGGCCTCCCACGACGTGGTCGCCACCTTGGCCTTGGCCCACCCGGACGTTGGGTTCGAACTGGTGCTGGACGCCCGCCCGCGGTTTCATGTACCGCCGGGTCAAACACCCGAGGAACGGCTCACGGCAATCTGGGGCCACGACCTGGCCGGCACGCTGGTGCCGATTCATCATGCGATCGGGGCGTTCAAGGTCGACGGGTTCGCGCAGCGGCCGGCAGACGCCAGCCCGAGCGGTCGCCGTACTCTCTTGCTGATCAACGGTCGGCCGTTCAAAGATGCATTCTTGATTCGAGCGGCCGAGGCGGGGTATCGCGCAGCGATCCACCCGGGAGACCGGCCTTCACTCTGTCTCTCGGTCACCACCGACCCCCAGGGGGTGGACGTGAACGTGCACCCTGCGAAGCGCGAGGTGCGATTCCGCGACCGGTTCGGCGTCGAGCGCGCCGTGGAAGAGGCCGTCCGGCTGGCACTCGGAGAGCTGGTCGCCGCGGCGAGCGTTGGCTCGTGGCGACCGCTGCCGGGAGCCACGCACGCGGAGGGTGGAGTACCGGGAGGCGGTGCCTCGCTCTTCGCCCCGATTGAAGGCCCTCGGCCAGATGGGTCACCGAGTGACTCTGGGGTCGAGGACGATGCCCCTCGAACGGGCTTTGCGGCCGTGCCGCTCATGCAGATCTTCGACACGTACATCTGCTACGAGGCCCCCGACGGGTTTGTGATTGTCGATCAGCACGCCGCCCACGAGCGGGTGATTTACGAGAGGGTCATGGCCGACCTCGCCGGCGCGGACCCGATGTCCCAACGCCTGCTTCTCCCCATCACCGTCGAGCTGACCGACGAGGAGCTGGATGTGGTGGAGTCACATCGCGACCTCCTGACTCGAATTGGTTTCGAGGTCGAGGGGTTCGGAGGGCGGAGCGTCATCATCAGCGCGACGCCGTCACCGCATCGGCGCTTCGATGCCATGAAGTGCTTTCAGGAGATGGTGGCTGATCTCGCCCGTGGCCGGTTCGGCGGATGGTCCAATCAGTTGGAACGTTTTGCTGCCACCTACGGGTGCCGGGCCGCTGTCAAGGCCGGGCAGCGGTTGGACGAGTCCGAGATGCGCGAGTTGCTGCTCCGACTATTCGAGACCGAGCTCCCGCCGCACGATGTCCACGGCCGGGCGACCATCGTTCAGTTACCCAAAGAGGAGTTGGAGCGTCGATTTGGTCGGCGGTAAGATCCCGATCATCGTGGGCC
>JABDII010000182.1 GCA_013003805.1 Gemmatimonadales bacterium | reverse complement strand
GCCGCGCTCAACATCTTGAAGCTGGCGCTGAACAGTCCCCCGGTTTTCAACCCGGTCCTCTCATTCTGGGCTAAGAAGGGCGAGCAATACGAGGAGCGGATCTACTTCGAAGATGCTCAGGGAGGCCAGGGAGACGAGTATCTGCGGTTCCGGCTTGACGAACTATCGCTCGAGACCATGCCGAACGGCACCCCGATTGCCCTTGGGGACTCGGTGCTCATCACGATCCGAGTGGTCGACCCGACCCGGATCCTGTTCGAGTTCGGGCCGGCAGGTCTCACCTTCAACCCACTCGACCCAGCCGAGCTCGACCTCAAGTACGAGGAGGCGGACGACGACTTCAACGAGGATGGGGTCGTCGACCAAGAAGACGACGACATAGAAGACATCCTAGCCATTTGGCGCCAGGAAAACCCGGGAGATGATTTCATCAAGCTGGGCTCCATCGTCTTCGAGCCGCTCGAGGATATCGAAGCCGAACTCCTTGGCTTCAGCCGATACGCCATCGCCTACTGACCGAGGATTATCTACTCGTGACCTTCCCTCCCTCCCCCGACGATCCCGGCCGCACGCTGCGTGATCTCGTGGCGGCCGGGCGCTTTCAAGAAGCCCTCGAAACATTCGGGGAAGGGGGCGGTGCGTCCGTCGACCAGGAGCCGGATACCCTGCTCCTCGCCGCCAAGGCAGCGACACGAGTCGGACAGCTGGACCTTGCGACCAAGCTCGCCGCCCGGGCGCTCGAGGAGTTCCGGACCAAGGCCGATGCCGATGGCCGGATGCAGGCCACCAACCTGCTCGGCGCCCTCGCGTTCGAGCGCGGCCACGTGGCGGAGGCAGAGGATCGATTCGGTCAGGCGTTGGTCTTGGCCCAGGAGCTGAGCGACAGCCTGGTCGCGGCTCGGGCCAGCAACAACCTGGCGTCAGTCGCACATCTGCGTGGGCGGCCGGACTTGGCATTGAGTCTCTATCGCAACGCCATGCTCTCGTATCAACGCTTGGGCGACCGGCGAGGGACAGCGGAGACCTACCACAACCTGGGCCTCACCTTCCGTGACATGGCCGCGCTGAGCGACGCGGACGATGCCGCCAACGAGGCGGTGCGGCACGCGTCGATGGCCGGCGAGAAGGCCCTCATGGCACTCACGCTCATGGGGCGCGCGGAGGTGCATCTGGCCAAGGGAGACCTTCGTCTCGCACGGTCCGAACTCGACCAGGCACACACCCTCGCCGATGAGGCCGGCGATGAACTCGGTGCAGCCGAGGTACGCCGGCTCCGAGCCCTGGTGGCATTGGAGGACGGGAAGTCGACCGACGCTCATGCGGAGGCGGAGGCCGCCCGGGCCGTGGCCGCCCGCTACGGCAGCACGCTCCTCCAGGCCGAGTGTGCGCTGGCGTCGGCGCGCGCGCTCAACGCCCTGGGCGACGCTACGGCCATGGCGGAGCGGCGCGATGAGGCCAAGCGTCTCTTCGAATCGCTGGGTGCCCAGGCTCTGCTCGGAGAACTCGAGCGAGTTCTCCCCCCGTCATAACACGAGCGTTCCACGTTGAGTGGGACGCGGGATGCCGTCGCGGCGGTGCTAGCGGCTCGGAGAAGCCGCCAGCACCTGCCGCCCTAAGCGTTGACGAGTTCCGGCTTCTTGGCCTCAGCCGCCACCTTCGCCGCGACGTCGGGCGGGGCTTCGACGTACCCATGGAATGACTTCCGGAAGCTCCCCCGGCCGTGGGTGATCGAATGAAGATCGGTAGAATACTTATAGAGTTCCGCCTCAGGCACGATCGCCCTGACCTTGACCAGCCGCCCATCAGGCTCCGTCCCTAGGATCTGGCCCCGCCGACCGCTCAAGTCGCCCATCACATCACCCAGGGTGTCCTCAGGGGTCCAGATCTCGAGATCGAGAAGTGGCTCGAGCAACACCGGCCTGCACTTGGCGGACACGTTTCTGAAGGCCATGATGCCGGCCATCTTGAACGACATCTCGTTGGAATCCACGTCGTGATAGGACCCGTCGTAGCATTCGACCTTGAAGTCGACCACTTGGAAGCCGGCAATTGGGCCACGCCCGGCGGCCTCCTGGATTCCCCGATCGACGGCAGGTATAAACTTCCTTGGGATCACACCTCCGACGATCTTGTCCACGAACTCGTACCCCGACCCCTGCTTGCTCGGCGCAAGCCGAATCCAGCAATCACCGTACTGTCCTCGGCCACCGCTCTGCTTCTTGTGCTTGCCTTGGCCTTCCCCCTTGCCCTTGATGGTCTCCCGATATGCCACCTTAGGAGGGATCAGCTCAGCGTGGACGCCGAACTTCCGCTCCAGCCGTTTGAGCAGAATCTCAAAATGGCGCTCACCCATGCCGTGCATCAGGGTTTGGCTCAGCTCGGAGTTGTATTCGAAGTGGAAGGTGGGGTCTTCTTCGTGCAGCTTGTGCAGCCCGCTTGCGAGCTTGTCCTCTTCGCCGCGCTGCTTCACAATGACTGCCGAGGTGGCCAGGGCCTCCGGGAAGGGAATGGGATCGAGATGCACGGGTTGGTCGCGCCGACAAAACGTGTCGTTGGTATGCGTGTCTCGGAGTTTGGCGACCGAACCAATGTCGCCCGCCTGAAGCTCCGGGATCTCGAATCGCTCCTTTCCTTGCTGCACTGAGAGGTGGTTCAGCTTCTCCGTGACTTCGTGCTCGGCATTGAAGACCTCGTCGCCATTGCGGATCGTGCCTCGGTAGATGCGAAAGAACGAGACATCACCCACATGCGGCTCGGACATCGTCTTGAAGACTCGGCCGACGAGCGGCGCATCACTAGGCGGCGGCACTTCCGCCGGGGACGGAAGGAGCTCCACCATTTTGGTCAACAGCGCCTGCGTCCCGTAGGTCTGCTCGCCACTCCCCACGAAGAGAGGGACGATCTCGCCTTCCCGAACCGCTTTCTTCATGGCGGCGATCACTTCGTCCCTGGTGATTTCCTTGCCCTCGAGGTAGCGCTCGATCAGGGAATCGTCGGTGGCAGCCACCGTTTCAATCAACTGCTCACTGTACTGCTTGAAGCGCGCCTGGTACTCGTCCGGAATCTCGAGCTCGTCATACTCGCCCGACTTGGTCCCCGCCTTGAACATGTGGGCCTTGCCCGAAAAGAGATTGATAATGCCGTGGAAGTCCGGACCGTTTCCCACGGGAATCTCGACGGGGAGGACCTTGGGCGAGAGGTGGTCCTTCACATCTGCAAAGACCTTCTCGAAGTCCGCATGCTCCTTATCCATGAGCGACACGAAGAGAATCCTCGGAAGGTGCAGGTCGTCGCACACATCCCAGACCTTCTCCGTGCCCACCTCGACGCCGCCCGTCCCACTCAGCACGACAATCGCTGCGTCGGCCGCGTAGAGCCCGGTCACAGCCTCGCCGAAGAAGTCGAAGAACCCGGGGGTGTCGATCATGTTGATCTTGGTATCCATCCACTCGGCGTAGCCGAGGCCCAGGCTGATCGAGTACTGACGTTCAATTTCGTCGGGGGAATAGTCGGTGAGCGTACTGCCTTCCTTCACCGATCCATGGCGTCGACTCGATCCGGAAGCGAAGGCCAGGGCATCTACCAGAGTCGTTTTGCCGCTGGCTCCATGACCGACGAAGGCCACGTTTCGGATGTGCCTAGGGTCATAGACCTTCATGGTCTTCACCTCCGGAGTGGTAGGGATGTGGAGTTTGCATGACTGATGGGGGCTTGTCAAATCCCCCTCGGGGACGGGCGGGAAATCACTCCGGAGAGCGTCGGTTCGGTACCATCGGGCCCTGGCGACATCCCCAGATTGGGGCATGCGATTTGTGCGAGACTGGGTATTACCGCGCTACGTGGCCGACCTCGAGGCGAGCCTCCGGGCCATCCTCCCACGGTTGCCGGCCCGGCGGCATCGGCGTCTCCTTCGGCTCCTGGCTCGACCGCTCGAGTCCAGACGCTTGAACGCGCTCCATGGGTTTGCCAATCTCGCCGAGGCCGAGGGGTGGCTCGATCCCGCCGAGGCTATCACCATCCGGAAGCTGGCCTATCGCGTCTCGTTCTACCTCCGGCGCGCGGAGCAGGAAGGGAATCCCGACTCTCCGAGCTGTCATCGTTTGCCCAACTAGTCAGCCGGCCACCATGCGGTGATCCCCCTCCAGGCATGGGCCTGTTAGTATTCCGTCATGTCCAGCCACGGCACGGCATTTGTCACCGGCGCGACGGAAGGCATCGGCCGGTCTATCGCCTTTGCTCTCGCCAGGGCGGGGTATGATGTTGGTGTTTGCGCCCGGCACGAACCAACGGTCGAACTGCTGATCACCGAGCTGCGTGCGCTCGGAGTTTCGGCCGCCGGTGCGGCGGCGGACGTTGGGTCAGAGCGGCCTGTGCAGCAGGTCGTTCGTCACGTCGTCGATGTCCTGGGGCCGATCGATACCTTGGTCAATAATGCGGGCATCGGTATCATCAAGCGCATCGAGGATCTCACACCCGATGAGTGGGATGCGACGATGGCCACCAATGTGCGTGCCCTCTTTCTCACCACTCGCCAGGTGCTGCCGGAGATGCGGCGTCGGCGCTCGGGAACTATAGTCAACATCGCAAGCCTTGCAGGCCGGAATGGATTTGTGGGCGGAACGGCCTATGCCGCCTCGAAGCATGCGGTACTTGGCTTCAGCCGCTCGCTCATGCTCGAAGCGCGCCAGGACAACATCCGCGTTATCGCTATCTGCCCTGGTTCGGTCGACACGGCCC
>JABDII010000179.1 GCA_013003805.1 Gemmatimonadales bacterium | reverse complement strand
CGAGCCGGCCGTGGTGTGCTTCGGTCAAGGTTCGCCGCTTAGGGAAGCTCGACGGTTTGCCGAATTCATATTGAGCCTGCCGGCTGGTTGACAGAAATGGTACGCCGGCTACGGCAAATTCGACAGGATATCGGGTGATGGCATGTGGCGAGCAGGCCCCGGACTCGCCGACGGCACCGGCATGGGGACCTGGGAGCTCACACACAATATGAAGTGATGATGTGGCGAGGTCTCGCTTCGTCATTCGAGCCCCGAGATTCCTCGGGGCTCTCTCTGTATGTCACTGCGGCAGAACCTCCGACCCTCGTGCCGTGCACGGCCACCAATCGTGATCCGCGAGACCTACCCCAGGCCAATGACCCTGGCTGTGCGGGAGGGCGGCCCTGCATTCCGGTCGCCAGGGATGCGAGGAGAGTCCGCCCGCATCGTGTGTAACTTGCATCACAGCAAGGATATACCGTAGCGGGTATGGTGATAGATTGCGGCAAGGAGCGGGCC
This sequence comes from Gemmatimonadales bacterium, assembly GCA_013003805.1. Classification (GTDB taxonomy): domain Bacteria; phylum Gemmatimonadota; class Gemmatimonadetes; order Gemmatimonadales; family GWC2-71-9; genus JABDII01. The sequence continues at coordinate 2,372 of JABDII010000179.1, read as the reverse complement.
GCCGACACCGCCTGGGTTGTCACGGTCCGACGGCGACTTCCGTCCGGAACGGAATTCGCATACTGTGCAGTATTCCCTCGAAGGGTCGAGTGCTAATCGGTGCCGCACGCGGGACTTGCGGGCCGTCTCACGTTCGACCCAGGCAGATTTGGCCTCTTGAGTTCCATCTGGCGGTATCGCAATGCGGGTTCCCTTCGCTAACCGGTTGACGCGGTTCGGTCGAGGCAAAGACGAGGCCGAGACTGAGGCGGGACAGGTGGTGGACTTGAATGAACCCGTCATCCTCTTTCCCGCTGAACACGTATCGCCCCACCACGAGATCGAGCGGGCACGGTGGAAGCGCCCCGGTGTTGTGGTCGCGACCACGGGGGTTGTGTTTGTGCTGGGTGCCGGCGCCGGGTACCTGATTTTGAGGGGAGGCGGCGACGGCGAGTCAGCCGTGGCGAACACCGGCCCACTTACTATGGAAACGTCCGCCATAGCGCTTCCCGACGAAGACTTACGAATCCCTCCCACCGCACGTGACAGCGGCCCGACAGCCGAGCCCGAGGATGCAGGACCCGCCGCATCAGGGAATCAAGGTGCTGCACCTCCCACCGCTCCCGCATCCCGCATCGATCAGCCGTCGCCCGAGCCTGTTCGTGCGCCACCGATCGTAGCGGTCGTGCCAACAAGAGAACCCGCGGAGCCTGTTCGCGCGCCACCGATCTTTGCGGCGGTGCCAACTAGAGAACCGGTAGCCGTAGCGGCCGAAACTCGTGGGGCAGAGCGACGGGTCGAGCCCGAGCTCGAAACGCTGTCGGTTCGCGAGCCGACCGCTGTGGTGCTCGCCGTAAATCAACCACCCTCCGAGGAGCCGCAGCCCACTGCATTGGACTCAGTGCTCAATGATACCGTGAGCAACGAGCCGGCCGCGCCGGATACCCAGGCCGTGCCGATCGATACCACTCCAGCCGACGAGCTTCCTGATTCCGACCGAGGGTTGGCAGCGGGGCCTCCCGCTCCTGCCGTGCCCGAACCGCTGCCGCCTCGCGACTCGTTCGCCGACCTGGCCGATCGATCGTCGGCCCGGCCCGCCCTCCTTGCCGGCGTCGAGCAGTTGATCAACGCCATCAATGCCGAGAACTGGGAACAAAGAGTCCGTCCGTTGTTACTCGATCCCGTCAGCCAACGCGAGGTCGTCAAATTCATCCGCGACGAAAGGCCCACTGCTACGCTTGGCACAGTGGACGAAGTGCAGTTCGATGGAGACGAGGCCACGATCATCGTGAGGTTGGGGTTCAGGTGGCGGGGGAGTTTTGGTGTCGAGGAACGGGAAACACGGCGCTTCGTGGCGGTGGCACGCCCCGAGGGTGGTGAGTGGCAGTTTCGCGGCGTTACCCTGACGGGCGATCCTCCGTGAGGACATCCGGGTTAGGAAACCTCGGGCGGAGGTGGGTCCTGTCCCTTGGCGTGATTGCCTTTGCGCCCCCCTCACCTCTGCCGGCCCAGTCGGCCCAACCCTTCTCGATCCAGTCCTCCGGAGCGCTGGTCTTCCCCAGCGAGTCAGAGCCGGGATTCGAATCTGACACCCGGTTCGGGTTCGACGTGCAGGCGAGGTACACCCACAGCCGCTGGTCCGTTGGCGTCGGATACCAACGCAGCACGGTCTTCCGGTCGTCCAGCGCGGACGTGAGCGCGGCACTGTCGCTGTTCTTTCTCGAGCCGCGTTTCGTCGTGGCGGCCGACCGGAACGTCGGGGCCTATCTGGCCGGACGAGTGGGGCTTGGCAAGCTAGTGTGCAATCCTGACCGGTGCGGCCAGCCCAATTACGCGACTTTCGGCGGCGGCGGCGGGCTCTTGGTGCGGCTCAGCCGAGCCCTCGCGGTGGATGTCGGCGCGCAGTTCTTTACCGTGACGGATGACGCCAACACGGGATACTTCTTGGCACGGGTTGGGCTGGGCCTCGGGCTTTGAGCCTCCGCATCCGCTTCCAGGTCCGGAGCCTCCTCGCGGGAGGCTTTCTACTCTCTGCCATATCGGGGTGCGGCGCGGATGTGACCTGTGGATCGTTGACGGAGCCACTTGTCGTCGCATCGGTCGATCTCGCCCCCACGACACTACTTCTGCGCAACGGCCAAACGAGACAGTTCTCGGCCACGCCTCTGACCAGCTGTAACAACCCTGTCTCCGACGCGTCAGTCACGTGGTCGAGTGCCGACCCAACGATCGCGTCGGTCTCACCAACCGGTCTCGTAACCGCGGTGCGGCCGGGAGTGACATCGGTGACCGCGCATTCGGAAGGGAAGAGTGCCGCCGCAGCTGTGACCGTCACCGCGATCCCTGTCGGAAAGGTGACCGTCTCTCCAACGCCAGCCCTAGTGGAGCAAGGG
>JABDII010000155.1 GCA_013003805.1 Gemmatimonadales bacterium | reverse complement strand
GGCGGTGGCTACGTGGCCCAGCGGATGCTCGCGGCACGGAACGAGCGGGATTCATTGTTGGGAACCTTGTGGTTCAACATCGCCCATTACGCGCTTCGGCCCTGGCCCTGGGTCATCGTGGCGCTCTGTTCCCTCATCGTGTATCCCAGCCTCGATTCGATCATGGTGCGGTTCCCCAACCTCGATCCATCCATCGTGCGCCACGACCTCGCCTACCCGGCGATGCTGGTCTTTCTACCCCACGGACTCTTGGGCCTCGCGGTGGCATCCTTGGCCGCGGCATACATGTCGACCATCAGCACGCACCTGAACTGGGGCTCGTCCTACATCGTGGGGGACTTCTATCGGCGGTTCATCGCCCCGGACGAGAGCGACAAGCACTACGTCATGGTCGGGCGGCTCTCGACCGTGTTCCTCATCATTCTCGCCTCGCTCGTTGCACTCGTTCTCGAGAACGCCCTCCAGGCCTTTCAGATTCTCCTGCAGGTCGGGGCGGGAACCGGGTTGATCTTCCTCTTACGTTGGTTCTGGTGGCGGGTGAACGCCTGGAGCGAGATCACGGCGATTACGGTCTCGTTCCTGGTAGCGGTCTACTTCCAGTTTGCGCACGAGGCATGGGGCTTCTCACCGCTCGATCCCTCGCTCAAGCTCGTGATCGGCGTCTCCATCACGACCCTCACATGGATCGGCGTCACCTTCATGACCCCGGCGACCGATCGGGCCACGCTGCAATCCTTTTATGACCTGATCCACCCCATGGGAAAGGGGTGGGACGCCGCTGTGGAGACCGATCCCGCCGCCCCGAAGGGAAGCTTGAGCGCCGGACTCTTGTGTTGGTTCCTGGGATGCGTCGTCGTCTACTCCGCGCTGTTCGCCACTGGGTATTTCCTCTACGGGAACCTGTCCGCCGCCGCAGCAGCGTTCCTGATCCTGACTCTCGCAGCGGTGTCGCTTTTCAAGGTATTTCCCCGGGTGGGGGTGATCAGCTAATCCATTTATGCCGAGTACCAGATTCGGTTGGCCCACCATGGTGTAGCCAGAGTGGAGTACGACGATTCCAGTCGGGTTTCGAAACGAAACCACATGGTAGCCTGCGCCGTAAAGCGGCCCACCATACCCTTGGCCTGACGAACGAGGACCAACCATGCGTACCGCGGCATTCACTTCGGCAGCGTTGTTTTTCGTCCTCTGTACGAGCGAACTCGTCGCCCAAGAACCGGGCACCGTATTGATCCGAGCGGGCCGCCTGTTCGATAGCGAGGCCGGAGCGTTCCTCGAGAACCAGGATATTCTCGTCCGGGGAAGCAGGATCGCGGCCGTCGGGCCGGGTCTGGCGCTCCCCGACGGCGCAGAAACCATCGACCTCGGGAACTACACGGTGCTCCCGGGGCTCATCGACGCGCATACCCATCTCCTGTACCTGGAAGACCTGAGCGGCTCGCTTACTACCGAGGGACTCAAGGCCCTTCTGCTGGAAGGAGAGCCACTCAGGGCGCTGCACGGCGCTGCTCGTGCCAGGACCTTTCTCGACGCCGGGATCACAACAATTCGGGACCTCGGCAACAGCGGGATGTTCGTCGACCGGGCTCTCCAGCGCGCCATTCAAGATGGCAGCGTTCCTGGGCCGAGAATGATCGTGTCAGGACCGGGGCTCAGCCCGGTTGGAGGACAGTTTCCTGGACTTCAGCCCGAGTATGCGGACTTGGCCGCCCGCGAATACCGCATCGTGGCTGGTCCGGAGGACGCGGCGGAGGCGGTACGCGAGAACGTGACGTTCGGCGCCGATGTCATCAAGATCTTTTCCAACAACACGCCGAACCCCGGTTACCTCTCGGTCGCTGAGATGAGAGCGATCGTCGATGAGGCGGAGGTCATGGGTGTGCGGGTGGCCGCCCACGCTACCGATGACCGGTCAATCTGGCGGGCTGTCGAGGCCGGGGTTCACTCGATCGAACACGGGTATCAGGTGACAGACTCGACGCTTCGCTTTATGAAGGAGCGGGGTGTTGCCTTGGTGCCCACCGATGCCGACAGTGTGACCATCATGCGATTCCTGGAGCTGAGCGGAGAGTCGGCTCCCGGGCAGGGCCTCTCGTACTTGGCATCGCGGAGGGCGCGCCTGCGACGGGCGAAGACTCTCGGTGTGACGATCGTCGCCGGCTCCGATGCCTACATCGATATCGCTGGGCCGCAGGGGGAGGCCGCGCGCCGTATGTTGTTCGCCTACCACCAGGCAGGGCTCACGCCCATCGAAGTCCTCCAGGCGGCGACGCTCAACGGCGCCGAGTTACTGGGCGGCGAAGGGAGGATCGGAGTGATCAAGCCGGGAGCCATGGCCGATATCATCGCGCTGGAGGGAAACCCCGAGGTCGATTTCGACGCGCTCGAGCGCGTGCGGTTCGTCATGAAGGCGGGCCAGGTCTATCGGCAGCCGTAGATCGGCAACTGCTAGAGCGTCGTGCGGGAGGCACCACCTGACGGGGCGGCAATAAAGAGTTCTTGACCCGACGGTGCTTGGTCGAGCCGCGATGCATAGTAGCTGTCCGCCAGCGCCGAGAGCACGGCGGCGGCACTATCAGCGGACGTGAGGGCGACGATGCACCCGCCGAAGCCCGCGCCGGTGAGTCGCGCACCGAACGCCCCGGCGGCCATGCTGATGTCGACCAACTCGTCCAATTCCGGACAACTCACCTCGTAGTCATCACGCAGGCTCTCATGCGAGCCCACCATCAGCCGGCCAAACCAGGACGGGGTGTCCTGGTACATGGCCTCGACCGCTTGCGAAACGCGATCGGTCTCGGTGACCACGTGGCGAAATCGCCGGACGAGCGGGTCAGCAAGGCTGCGTTCGGCGAGGGCGAGCAGTTCCTCAACCGAGCGCCCCTTCATGAGCTCGGGATAGGTGCCGGGGGGTATGCCCACCAGACCTCGACCGGCCAACTTGAGCGCCCTCCGGCATTCCTCGGTGCGCTGATTGTAAACCGCTTGGCGGGCGCCCGACTTCTCAGCCGGAACCAGGCTCGAGGCCACGACGAAGGTCCACCCGTCGGGTATGGCCACGTGCCGAAGACGAAGCGGAGCGAAGTCGATCCGGCACGCGCTGCCAGGCTTGGCCCCAAGGGAGATTGCCTGGTCCATGCCGCCGCCCCGGGTGCCCACATAGGCCTCGGCCCCGGCAAAATCATCCATCAACTGCATCCGGTCGGCTGGTGTTTCGCCGTGCTCGAGCAGCGTTAGGCCGCTCGCTACAACAACGGCAGATGATGAACTCAACCCCGCCGCAGCCGGCACCTCACCATGAAGTACGCCGTCGAACCCGCGCGTGATTCCGTGCTCCCGATGGAGTACTTGCGCGGCGGCCTTGACATAGTTGCCCCAATGGCCAGTTGGGTACGGTGGAATAACACCCGAGATCTCGAATTCCAGTGGTTCGAAATCGGGATCGGTATTGATCAGCCGAATGATGGAATCCGACCGGGCACGCGATACGACGGAGATGCCGTGCCGGATCGCCATGGGAAAGACCGGCAGGCCGTTGTAGTCGGTGTGCTCGCCAATCAAGTTGACCCGGCCGGGGGCGTGAATCAGAATCCCGGCGTCCGGGGAGCCGAAGTGCTGGTGAAACGTCTCGGTGAGCCGCGTCGACACATCGGTCGACGCGGGGTCGGTGCGATTGTGTGGCCCGTACTCTGCCATCCCCGATTTAGGGAGAGCCGTGCGGGCTAGGGCCGCACCGTTTCAGATGATCTTCCCACGCATGCCTTGCGATATGGTGCAGACACCGGGGGCAACGCATGCAGCATGGTGTCACGTGAATGATGCCCATCTTCTCGTGACAGACGCAGCGACAGACTTCGCTGGATGGATCGAAGGACGGGGTGGTCACGGCCGGGTCGATGTGCTGCGTACGAATCGGGATTCGACGCGAACGTCGTTTAAGTCGCCGCTGAATACCGGATCGACGAGCGCGCTCACGTCGAGCACGAGATTCCTGTTACCGTCGATTTCGGTCACGCGGAACGCGTGTCCCACACAATGATCGAACACGGCCCGACTCTCCTCCGGCAGGTCTCCGACCCATGGCGGCAGCTCCGCCAAGATCACCCAATCGCCAACTCGGGGCTCATTCATCCGTCCCGACCGGGCCTCAATCGGTGTTGCCAATGTCCACGGCGACCCGCCACACGCCGAGCGAGTCTCGCCGCCAGATCGTGACATAATGGCCGGACGCAACGGTCGAGTCCCCGCCCTCCGGCGTCGTGACTCGGCTCACCCAGCGTCCCAGCGTGTATCCCATGTCACCGCCGGCACCGACCGCCGCGTCGGTCGGCGTCCACTCGAGGCTAGGCCGGTCCGGCGTCAGGGCCGGCGTCATGAAGTCGCGGATCTCCCCCTGCCCATCAATCCGGCCGGTTGATGGATACATCACCCCATCGATCAGAAAATGAGCGGCCCATCCGTCGGCGCCACGCTCAGCGGTTTCATAGGCGAACAGGCTGTCTGCCCGGAACAACGCCAGGCGATCGGCCTCGGTCGATTGAGACACTTCGCCCCCAGCACACGCGCCGACCGGAGCGAGAATCGCGAGCAGGGCCAGCTTCCGAATCACATGCATGGACACCTCGAGAGGTTCAGCGAATGCCGGTATCAAAATCCAACTCGATCCGGGCCACCGTATTGGACTCGACTCGTACCGTCTTTGCCTGCCGGGTTGGAAATATGATGGGGGCCGTGGCGTCGGGCGTGATGGTGTAGTCGCCGGGGAGAAGGTCGATCGCGAACTGCCCCTCGTCATCGCTCCTGAATGTGGCGATTTCGCGGCCATCTTGGGTCACATGAAACAGCGCCGCGAATGGTTCGTCGCAGGGAATATCCACCACGCAGACCGGCTGGATCGGCCCGCGGGTCACCAGGCCTTCGATGCCAGAGTCTGTTTCGTCACCGCCCGGTGTGGCAG
>JABDII010000128.1 GCA_013003805.1 Gemmatimonadales bacterium | reverse complement strand
TGGGGCCGGATAGCCCCCTTTCATGGCCTCCTGGGGCCCCCTTCCCAGGATGGAATCAGCCTCTGACGGGGGTCATTGGGGCCCTAGAGCGGTGTATTCGGGCCCAAAGCCTGGCGATGGGCCGGATGCAGTTGCATTTGGCAAGGCTTCAGCGTCAGGGGCAATCTCCCGTATCGCTTGCGAAATACAGGACTTAGATGACCTCGAGGCGCCGGCCCACGTGGTCGAAGGCCTCGAGTGCCTGGTCCAAATCCTCCCGGGTGTGCACCGCCGAGATTTGGCATCGGACCCGAGCCTCGCCCTTGGGGACGACGGGATACCCAAATCCGGTGACGAAGACCCCGGCATCGAGCAAGAGGTCACTCATCTGAATGGCCTTGGCGGTTTCGCCTAGAATGACCGGGATGATCGGCGTCTCGCCTGGCACGGGCTTGAATCCCAACGTCTGGAGCCGCTCACGGAAGTACCGCGTGTTCTCCCGCAGCTCCTGCACCCGCTCGGGGTGGCGCTCCAGAAATTCCACGCTCGCGAGCGCGCTCGCCGCCACAGTAGGGGGGAGCGCATTCGAGAAGAGCTGCGGGCGCGCCCGCTGGGTCAGGTAGTCGCATACGGTCTCCGAGGCTGCGACAAACCCCCCTGCGGCCCCGCCTAAGGCCTTGCCGAGAGTAGAGGTGATGATGTCGATCTCTCCGACCATGCCATGGTACTCGGCCGTGCCGCGTCCCTGGGCACCCAGGACCCCAGTCGCGTGCGAGTCGTCAACCACCAACAACGCATCGTATGTGCGGCAGAGCCCAGCAAGGCCTGGAAGGTCGGCGATCGCCCCCTCCATGGAAAACACGCCATCCGTGATGACCATCTTGACCGGACGGTCCCGAGCGAACTTCAGCTTTTCTTCCAAGTCGGAAAGGTCGTTGTGGCGGTAGACGGCGGCCTCGCACTTGGTGATGGACCGGGCCAGTCGAATGGCGTCGATGATCGATGCGTGGTTGAGTTGGTCGCTGAGAATGATGTCATCCGGGCCGAGGATGCTGGCAGGTAGTGCCTCGTTCGCGTTCCAGCAGCTGACGAAGCTGAGGCTGGCCTCGGTACCAACGAGTCGGGCGCAGGCCTGCTCGAGCGCCCGATGGACGGTAAACGTGCCGCAGATGAAGCGGACCGAGGCAGTGCCGGCACCGAACCGGTCGAGCGCCGCCTTCCCCGCCGCTACGACCTCGGGTTCTGCGCTCAGGCCGAGGTAGTTGTTCGAGGAAAGGATGATGATCTCTCCCCGGCCTTCCATGGCCACACGGGGAGCTTGAGGTCCGTCGAGAAAGTTCAGCCGCTTGTAGACGCCCTCGTCTTTGAACCGTTGGATGTCGGTGCCCAGTCGTGCAGTCAATGTCGTGTTCATGGGCCGATCTCCAGGATGACCTTTCCGGCCTGGCCGTCCTTGATGACCTGAATGGCTTCCGCAAAACGCTCCAGCGGAAACCGGTGGGTGATCACGGGGAGCGGATCGAGCTGGTTCCCTCGCAGAAAACGCTGCATCTGATGCCAGGTTTGATACATCCTCCGACCAGTGACGCCGTACAGAGTCAAACCCTTGAAGATGATGTCGCGAGCGAAGTCGACTTCGGTGGTCTGGGAAGGCGTTCCGAGAAGGTTGACTCGGCCACCGAGGCGGGCGGCGGCAAGGGCTTGCGCGTGCCCGCTCGGGTGGCCGCTCATCTCGCAGACCACATCAACGCCCTCCCCGCCGGTCAGGTCCAGGATTCGGGCCGTGACGTCTTCCTTGGTGGCATCGAGCGTCACATGGGCGCCCATGGTTCGGGCGATCTCGAGGCGACGTTCGATGAGGTCACTCGCGACGACGAGCGAGGCTCCAGCCGCTCGCGCCACACCGACCGCGAAGCATCCGATCGGTCCGCAACCCAGGATGAACACCGTGCTCCCCGTCACGTCCGTCTCGAACACCGTGTGAAAGGCATTGCCCATCGGGTCCATGATCGCCCCGATCTCGGTCGGGATGCCCTGCAGCTTCATCACGTTGGATTCGGGCATCGCGATGTAATCGGCGAATGCGCCGTCTCGATCGACGCCGATGATCTGGGTGCGACCGCACAGGTGCGAACTGCCGGTCCGACACTGGAGACAATGGCCGCAGACGATGTGGCCTTCGGCCGTGACCTCGTCTCCGACCGCCAAGACTCCAGTCGTTTCCGCCTCCGGACCAAGCTGGGTAATGACCCCCGCGAACTCGTGTCCGATAGTGACAGGAGGCTTGAGGCGTCCACTGGCCCAGGCGTCCCAGTTCCAGATGTGGAGGTCGGTGCCACACACGCCGGCATGATGTACCCGAATGAGGACATCGTTGGGACCACATGCCGGTTTCGGGACGTCTAGCAGCTCCATCCCTGTTCCGGCTTTGGGCTTTACTAGGGCTCGCATGTTCCTCCGGAGAGTTGCTCGACGCAGCGATCCTAGAGGATTGTCCGCGCCAGTCCACCGTCGACACTGAGTGCCGTGCCGGTTACATACCGCGCCCGTTCCGAGACGAGGAAGGCCGCAACCCACGCTAACTCTTCTGGCTGACCGATGCGCCCGATCGGGATCGTGCTGGCCATGGCAGCGAGGACGTCGTCCCGCGATTGCGATTCAGCCCTCGCTCGCTCGTCTGCCAGGGCCAAGAGCCGCTCGGTTGCGATGTACCCCGGGCAGAGGACGTTCACCGTTACCCCGGCGTGCGCAACCTCATCGGCCAGGCTCTTGGCGAACCCGAGTACCCCGGCCCGTGCCGTGGTCGACAAGATGAGGCCGGTGACGGGTTGCTTCGCCGCGACCGAGGCGAGACAGAGAAGCCGGCCCCATCCGCGATCGATCATGGAGCCCGCCGCAGCGCGACAAAGATGCACCGTTGACAGCAGGTTGAGCTGCAGGGCGTCCAGCCATGCGTCCTCCGACAACTCGACAGCCGATCCGGGCGGTGGCCCGCCGGCGTTGCACACGAGGATATCGAGCGAGCCCAATTCCTGCTGGGCGCGGCGTACGAGGTCCCCGGCCTGCTCGGGCTGTGAGACATCCGCGACGAAGCTCGCTGCGGCTGGGGTGCCCGCAAGTGCGAGGTCTGCCACCGCCGACTCCAGTCGGTCGGCGTCTCGACCGTTGAGGGCTACCCGCAACCCCTCGGCCGCGAACACCTTGGC
>JABDII010000116.1 GCA_013003805.1 Gemmatimonadales bacterium | reverse complement strand
TGCCCAGACGAGATGACATTCAGTCCATTCTGCTGATCGGCTCCGGGCCGATCATCATTGGCCAGGCCTGCGAGTTCGATTATTCGGGCACGCAGGCCTGTCGTGCGCTGCGTGAGGAGGGCTACCGGGTCATCCTGGTGAACTCCAACCCGGCCACCATCATGACGGATCCGGACGTCGCGGATGCTACCTACATCGAGCCGATCACGGCCGAGTGGGTGGAGCGGGTGATCGAAAAGGAGAAGCCCGACGCGCTGCTTCCCACCATGGGCGGCCAGACGGCCCTGAACGTCGCCCTCGAGCTAAACGACAACGGCGTCCTCGAGAAGCATGGCGTCGAGCTCATCGGCGCGGACACCCGCGCCATCCGCATGGCAGAAGACCGCGAGGAATTCGCCGAGGCCATGGCGCGAATCGGCCTCAAGGTCCCGCACGGCGGCTTCGCGCACTCGCTGGACGAGGCGCTGGCGATCGTAGAGGACACCGGTTTCCCGGCTATCATCAGGGCCTCCTTCACACTGGGCGGCACGGGTGCCGGAATCGCCTGGAACCGCGAGGAATTCGAGGCCAAGGTCCGGCGCGGGCTCGATCTGTCCCCGATCACCGAGGTCCTGATCGACCGCAGCGTGATCGGGTGGAAGGAGTTCGAACTCGAGGTCATGCGGGACTGCGCAGACAACGTCGTCATCGTGTGCTCGATCGAGAATTTCGACGCGATGGGCGTGCACACCGGCGATTCGATCACCGTCGCGCCGGCCATGACACTCTCCGACGACGAATACCAGGAGATGCGCGACGCGGCCATCGCGATCATCCGGGAGATCGGGGTCGAGGCGGGAGGCTGCAACGTCCAGTTTGCCCTCAGCCCCACGGACGGAGAACTCCTGGTCATCGAGATGAACCCCAGGGTGTCCCGGAGCTCGGCCCTGGCGTCCAAGGCCACCGGCTTTCCGATTGCCCGAATCGGGGCCAAGCTGGCCGTCGGCTATCGCCTCGATGAGATCGACAACGCGATCACGCTGAAGACCCCGTCCTGCTTCGAGCCGGTGCTCGACTACGTGGTGGTCAAGATCCCTCGCTTCGCGTTCGAGAAGTTCCCAAAGGCCGACGCGACGTTGGGCGTGCAGATGAAGGCCGTCGGTGAGGTGATGGCCATCGGCCGCACCTTCAGCCAGGCGTGGCTCAAGGGCTTTCGGGCCCTGGAGAACGACCGTCCGGGATGGGTCCCGGCGGCCGATCCGGCCGACGACCGCCTGCCCGACGACGAGATCGAGTCCCTGCGATCGGCTATCGGGACGCCCACTCCGGAGAGGCCCTTTCAGCTGTACCGTGCGCTCGTCGCGCGAATCCCAGTGGAGGAACTGGCGGAGCGCAGCCACATCGATCCGTGGTTCCTCGACCAGCTCCTGCAGATTTCCGAGGCGGCCCGCGAATTCCAGGCGCTTCCCCAGGTCGGCCCCCGAGAGCTGCTCGCCGCCAAGCGGATCGGTTTCGGCGACTCCGAACTGGCCCTCCTCCGAGGAGTCTCGGAGGACGAGATCCGGATGCTGCGTCACGAACACGAGATCCGGCCCGTGTTCAAGACTGTGGACACCTGCGCGGGCGAGTTTCCCGCCGCGACACCGTACCTGTACTCCACGTATGAGACCGAGAACGAATCGGAGAGCAGCGACCGGCGGAAGATCGTGATCCTCGGGAGCGGGCCGAACCGCATCGGGCAGGGTGTCGAGTTCGACTACTGCTGCGTCTCGTCCGCGCTCGCCCTGCGCGAGATCGGGGTGGAAACGATCATGGTGAACTCGAACCCCGAAACCGTTTCCACCGACTTCGACATCTCGGACAAGCTGTACTTCGAACCGCTGACCCTCGAGGACGTGCTGGAGATCGTGGAGCACGAGAAGCCCGAGGGCGTCATCGTGCAGATGGGCGGACAGACTCCCCTTCGCCTGGCACGGCGGCTCCAGGACCTGGGCGTCCCGATCCTCGGAACGAGCGTGGACGCGATCGACCGTGCGGAAGATCGAAAGCGCTTCGAGGCCCTGTGCCGCGAGCTCGACATCGCGTGCCCCGAGGCGGGCACGGCTAACAGCGTGGCCGAAGCCGTGGAGGCTGCCGAGCGAATCGGCTACCCGGTCCTCGTGCGTCCCAGTTACGTGC
>JABDII010000108.1 GCA_013003805.1 Gemmatimonadales bacterium | reverse complement strand
GAGCGCGCCGGGATCCCGATTCTCGGAACGCCGCCTGACGCGATTGACTCGGCGGAGGATCGCGGCCGCTTCGAGGCACTCGCGCGGGAACTCGAGGTAGCCCAGCCGAAGAATGGTATCGCGTTTTCGGTAGAAGAGGCTACGCATGTGGCGGCCGAGGTGGGGTACCCGGCGTTGATTCGACCGTCCTACGTCTTGGGCGGCCGAGCGATGGAGATCGTGTACGATGAAGCGAGCCTCCGTCACTACTTCGCGCGGGAGGTTCAGGTTGCGCCGGAACACCCGGTCTTGATCGATTCCTTCCTCGAGGACGCCTTTGAAGCGGATGTAGATGCGATCGCCGATGGAACCCGGTGTGTTATCGGCGGGGTCATGCAACACATCGAGGACGCGGGGATCCACTCGGGCGATTCGGCGTGCGTCCTGCCGCCGTACCTCATCACGGAGGCGCAGGTGGATCAAATGCGCCAACACACGCGCGACTTTGCAGAGCGTCTCGGCGTGGTCGGCCTCATCAACGTCCAGTATGCGATCAAGGACGGCGTGGTCTACGTGCTCGAGGTCAACCCGCGGGGGTCACGCACTGTCCCCTTCGTCTCGAAGGCGACGGGCGTTCCCTTGGCCAAGGCCGCAGCTGCGATCATGGTCGGTCACTCGCTGGAGTCCCAGGGCCTGAGGGACGATCCCGCGATTCCGTGCGTCGCCGTGAAGGAGGCGGTCTTTCCGTTCAACAAGCTGCCAGGGGTCGACATGGTCCTCGGGCCGGAGATGCGATCCACCGGCGAAGTCATGGGCATCGCCGACTCCTTTGGCATGGCGTTCGCCAAGGCCCAAGTCAGTGCGGACGGGGCGCTTCCGCTGGAGGGTGGAGTGTGCGTCACCGTCAACGACCGGGACAAGTCGGCCGCGCTCCCTATCGCGCGACGGTTCCATGAGCTGGGATTCCGCATTTTGGCCACCGAGGGAACCGCGCAATTCCTCCGCCGCCGAGGAGTGCCCGCTACCCAGGTCCGCAAGGTCCATGATGGCCGGCCGCATGTGATCGACCACATCCTCTCTGGCGACATCCAGCTCTTGCTCAATACGCCGCTGGGAAAACTCACCCAATATGACGATTACATGATCCGCCGAACGGCGCTGCAGCAACGCATCCCCTACACCACGACCCTGTCCGCGGCTTCGGCCGCCTGTGATGCTGTTATTGCCCTCCGTAGCAGGGCCGGGACCGTCTGCTCGCTTCAGGAGTGGCATGCGATGTCGGCCGAACTCGCGGAAGGACTTGCCCGGTGACGGCCCGGGACCCGAGCTTCGTCACGATGCTTCGCGAGACCATCGAGGGAGAGGTGCTCGCGGAGGTGCCCCTGGCTCGCTTCTCCACCTTCCGAATCGGCGGCCCGGCGACAATGGTGCTTCCGGCTGGCGCCGACGGTGTGGAGACCGCGCTCAGTCTGGCCCGGCGCTCTGGTATCCCCTGGTTCATCCTCGGACTGGGGTCCAATGTGCTGCTGCCCGACAGCGGTTTGGAGGCGCTCGTCATTCGTCTCGGTAAGGGCATGGACCGGGTTCGCCACGAGCAAGAGCGATGGTGGTTTGGGGCCGGCCTCCCGGCTCCCCTCGCGGCGCGCCGAACGGCCGCGGCTGGCTTCGCGGGCCTGCATAAGATGGTCGGCGTCCCCGGCACCGTCGGCGGCGGGGTGTATATGAATGCCGGTTGCCACGGAGTGGAATGGTCCGAGGTCATTACCCGAGTGACGGTGATGGATGAGGCCGGCCATGCGACGGTGCTCGAGCACTCGGCCATTCCGTTCACCTACCGCTGGAGCGGGCTGGACCGGCGGATTGTGCTCGAAGCCGAGGTCAGCTTGACTGAAGCCGATCCCGAGGTCCTTCGGCGAGAGACAAACGAGCTCTTTCGGTGGCGACAGGAAGGGACCCCGTTCAACCAGCCGTGTTGCGGCAGCACCTTCAAGAACCCGGAACTCCCGCCGGGCGGCCACGAGAGCGGGCTATCGACAGCGGGGCAGTTCTTGGACGCGGCCGGACTCAAGGGATACACCGTTGGCGGGGTCCAGGTTTCCCCGATGCACGCCAACTACTTTGTGAATGTCGGAGGGGGCACGGCGGCGGACGTCCGCACCTTGATTGACCATGCGCGGCATGTCGTGGCCGAGCGCTTTGGCGTCACCCTCGAGACGGAAGTGAAGCTCGTCGCGCCGGACGGCAGGTACGAGCAGACGCCACCCCGTTGAGCCCCACTTCTCGACGCCAGGATGAAACTTCTGGATCATGAACCCTAAGGATCACGATGGCAGACTACTACGCGCATGAGTCGAGTTACATCGACCCCGGTGCCCAGGTCGGTCAGGGGACGAAGATCTGGCACTTTAGCCACGTCATGCCGGGGGCGGTCATAGGTGCCGGCTGCACCCTCGGTCAGAACGTCGTGGTGATGCCTGGGACGACGATCGGTGACAATGTGAAGATCCAGAACAACGTGTCGATCTATGAAGGCGTCATCCTCGAGGACGACACGTTTTGCGGCCCGAGCTGCGTGTTTACGAACGTGATCAATCCGCGCAGCGAGATCTCGCGCAAGGATGAGTTCCAGCGGACGCGGGTGAAACGCGGATCCACCATCGGCGCCAACGCTACGATTGTCTGCGGGGTCACGCTGGGTGAGTACAGCTTTATTGGCGCCGGCGCCGTCGTGACCAGTGACGTGCCGGCGTTTGGGCTCATGCTGGGCGTCCCGGCCCGGCGTGTCGGGTGGATGTGTCGCTGCGGGGAGCGGCTTCCCGGGGTGCGTGGGGAAACTTTATGCTCCGTGTGTGGAACGGGGTACCGGGTTCGCGAGGGAGGGCTTGAGCTCGTTGACCCTCCCCCAGCGAGGGGCTAGTTTTGGGGCCGAACGCACTCCGGCGCATGTTGTTATGCCCGTGCCACACGACGGTCCAGGGTGGTGCGGGCCTTTCATTCCCTAGTCTCGAATTTGTTGAGGTATCACCCAGTGCGCGTGCCGCTGCTTGACCTCGTTGCTCAACACGAGCAGATCCAAGACCACGTAATCCCGGCGATCATGCAGGCGGTCGCCCGCCAATCCTTTATTATGGGGCCGGAGGTTGGACAGCTCGAGCAACAGATTGCGGAGTTGTCCGGCGTGAAGCACGCCATCGCCTGCGCCAGCGGCACCGACGCGCTCCTGTTGTCCCTCAAGGTGCTCGACCTCGCGCCAGGCGATGAGGTGATTACCCCGGCCTTCACATTCTTTGCCACCGCCGGCGCCATCCATAATGCGGGCGGCACCCCGGTCTTCGTCGATATCGAGCGCAGCTCGTTCAACGTGTGTCCGGCGGCGATCGAAGCCGCCATCACGCCCCGGACGCGGGCCATCGTGGCCGTGCATCTCTTCGGTCAAATGGCGGCCATGGAGCAGATCCTTCCGCTCGCCGATCGGCACGGGCTCGCGGTGATCGAGGATGCCGCACAAGCCATCGGAGCCGCTCGACGACTCGACGGAACGTGGCACCGGGCAGGGAGTCTCGGCACGACCGGCACCTTCTCGTTCTTTCCATCAAAGAACCTCGGCGGATGGGGTGACGGTGGCATGGTCGCGACCTCGGACGACGCGCTTGCCGAACGTCTTCGGCGACTCCGGCTTCACGGCGGCGGGAGAGAGTACCACCACGACGAGGTGGGATACAACAGCCGGCTCGACACGGTGCAGGCGGCGGTCCTGCTCGCGAAGCTCCCTTTTCTCGCCGAGTGGAGCGCGGCTCGGCGTCAGGTCGCGGGTCGCTACACCGAGGCATTGTCCCAGCACCCCGAGATATGTCCCCCACTGGTCGACGCGGACAACGAGCACATTTTCCACCAGTACACCCTCCGCGTCCCGCGGCGCGATGCGCTTCAAGCGCACTTGAGGGATGCGACTATCGGCCACAAAGTCTACTACCCGATGGGCCTCCACCTCCAACCGTGCTTTCAGCACCTGGGGTATGCCCGAGGCCAGCTTCCGGTCACCGAGGAGGCCACGGCGGAGGTGATCTCCTTGCCCGTCTATCCCGAACTGTCAGCCGAGCAGCAACAGGCCGTCATTGATGCAGTCACGGGGTTCTACGGATGAAGCCACTCCGCGTCGGTGTCATCGGTGCAGGGGCATGGGGCAAGAACCATGTCCGGACGTTCGCGAGCATGCCTGAGGCTGAGTTGACGGCCGTGTGCGACGTGAGCCCCGAACGGCGGGCGCAGGTTGAGCGGTCCTATCCCGGCGTGCACGTCACCGCTGAGACGGACGATCTGCTCGGCCGGGTGGAGGCGGTGGTTGTTGCCGCGCCCGCGCGAGACCACGCCCCGCTGGGCCACCGCGCTGTGGAGTCGGGTGTTGCCGCCCTCATCGAAAAGCCCTTTGCCTTGTCCGTCGCCGACGCCGAGAACCTGGCCGAGGCCGGGTTGAGGGCCGGAGTGCCGATCTTGGCAGGGCACTTGCTAGAGTACCACCCGGCTGTCGAGCGGCTGCGCCGCCTGATTGTGGAGGGCGATCTCGGCGAGGTCTACTACCTGTCGTCTACGCGCGTGAACCTAGGCCAGGTCCGCCCGGACGAGAACGCGCTGTGGAGCTTCGGACCGCATGATGTCTCGGTCGCCCTCCATCTCCTGGACGAGACCCCCGCGTCAGTCACGGCCCAGGGCCGCTCGTACCTGCAGACGGGGATTGAGGACATCGTGTTTGTGCATCTGGCGTTCGCCAGCGGCATTGTGGCGCACGCGCACATGTCGTGGCTCGATCCCCGCAAGGAGCGGAAGCTGACGGTGGTTGGATCCCGTCAAATGGCCGTGTTCGACGATATGGAATCACGGGAAAAGCTCCGGGTGTACGACAAGGGCGTCGACCGCCCGCCGGAGTATCAGTCCTATGGAGAAAGCTTGGCGATTCGCGAAGGTGACATCTTCATCCCACGCTTACCCAACACGGAGCCGTTGGCCGCTCAGCTGCGGCACTTCGTCGCGGTGGTGCAGGGGCGGGAAGCCCCGCGCGCCGACGCCCGGGACGGCGTTCGGGTGGTGCGCGTGCTGGAGGCGGCATCGCGCTCACTTGCTGACGGTGGGATACCTATGACGATTGAGCGGACCTAATGGGCATTGCGGACGAACTCATCGCCAAAGCCGAACGCCGGGAGGCGCGCTTCGGTGTTATCGGACTTGGATATGTCGGCTTCCCGCTGGCGATCGAGCTTGCGAAAGCCGGGTATGACGTCGTCGGGTTCGACGTGAGTTCCACGGTGGTCGACGGGCTGAATGCGGGGCGCTCGCATGTCGGGGACGTGGCCGATGAGGATTTGGCTCAGGTGCTCGAGGCGGGCCGGTTTGCGGCCACGACCGAGATGTCGCGTCTGCACGAGCCGGACGCCATTTCGATTTGTGTCCCCACCCCACTCTCCAAATTCAAGGACCCCGACGTCAGCTTCATCGTAGCCGCTTCGGAGGCCGTCAAGGCCACCCTCCGGCGCGGCCAAGTCGTCATCCTCGAGAGCACGACGTATCCGGGAACGACACGGGAGATTCTCCTGCCGGCCCTCGAGGGAACCGGCCTCACGGTTGGCGAGGACTTCTTCCTGGCCTTCAGCCCGGAGCGGGTCGACCCTGGCAACCCGAGATACCAGACCAAGAACACGCCCAAGGTGATCGGGGGAATCACCCCTGACTGTTGTCGAGTCGCCTCGGCGTTCTATGAGGCCGCAATAGACACGCTCGTGCCGGTCTCGACCACGGAGGCAGCAGAGCTGGTGAAGCTCCTCGAGAACACGTTTCGGATCGTCAACATCGGCCTCGCCAATGAGATGGCCATCGTCTGCGACAAGCTTGGTGTGGATGTGTGGGAGGTCATTGACGCAGCCGCGACCAAGCCATTCGGCTTCATGCGATTCGTGCCCGGTCCTGGATTGGGAGGGCACTGTATTCCCATTGATCCTCACTACCTCGCCTGGAAGATGCGCGGCCTCAACTATAAAACCCGGTTTATCGACCTGGCCGGGGAGGTCAACACGGAAATGCCGCTCTTCTGGATCCGGAAGGTTGGGGAGACCCTCAACGAACGGGGGCAGGCCGTTCGTGGATCGACCGTGTTGGTACTCGGCGTCGCGTACAAGCCGGACATCAGCGACACGCGGGAGAGTCCAGCCATCGACATCTTCCGGCTTCTCACCGGCCAGGGTGCCCGGGTTACCTACCACGATCCCTTGGTGCCCACGTTCAGCGAGGACGGACAGCAACACCACTCGATCGCGCTCACACCGGAGACGGTGGAGGCTGCCGATTGCGTTCTGATTGTCACGGACCACTCGGCAATCGATTTCAACATGGTCCGCCAACGCGCGAAGGCCGTGGTTGACACTCGAAATGCACTGGGACGGCGGTAGAGGATGCAGGTCACCGTTATCGGTACTGGATACGTTGGGCTCGTTGCCGGGGCCTGCCTGGCCGAGACCGGGAACACCGTGGTCTGCGCGGATGTGGATACGGCCAAGATCGAAGGTCTCCGGCGGAATGAGATCCCGATTTACGAGCCAGGCCTCGAACCCCTCGTGCGGCGTAATCAAGACGAAGGCCGGCTGAATTTTACGACGGACATTGCC
>JABDII010000095.1 GCA_013003805.1 Gemmatimonadales bacterium | reverse complement strand
GTGCCACCGAGGAAGAGATCCAGCGTGTCGTGGCGCTCGTCCGGGAGATGGGGTGCTCGGCAAAGACGTTGCCGGGCAACCAACGCAGCGCCGTAGCCGTGATCGGCAATGATGGCCGCCTCGATGGCTCGCGCTTCGCCGCCTTGAGCGGGGTCCAGGACGTCATCCATGTGACGCGGCCGTATCGGGAGGTGTCGCGAGAGTGGCATCCGGACCCCACCGTGGTGGCCCTGCCCGACGGCAGCACCATCGGCGAACGCGAGATCGTGGTGATGGCGGGTCCGTGTTCGGTCGAAAGCGAGCAGCAGATTCTCGCGGTGGCGCACGCGGTTCGTGAGGCGGGCGCAACGGTGCTGAGGGGTGGCGCCTTTAAGCCCAGAAGCTCACCCTATTCGTTCCAGGGGCTGGGAACGCCGGCGCTCGCGCTCCTGGCCAAGGCCCGGCAGGAAACCGGTCTTCGCATCGTCACAGAGGCCATGGAGCCAGCGGGGGTGGATGTCGTGGCCGACGTGGCCGACATCATCCAGATCGGCGCGCGGAACATGCAGAACTATCCGCTCCTCAAGCGCGCCGGCCGCACCCAGAAACCGATCCTCCTCAAACGCGGCACCGCCGCCACGATCGAAGAGCTGCTGCTCTCAGCCGAGTACATCTTGGCCGAGGGCAACCCCAACGTCATCCTCTGCGAGCGGGGCGTTCGCGGATTCGATTCCGCCACGCGGAATCTGTTCGACCTGAGTGCCATTCCCGTCATCCGCGAGCTGTCCCACCTTCCAATCGTGGCCGATCCCAGTCATGGAATCGGGCGGCGGAGCATGGTACCGTCGATGGCGCGGGCCGCAGTCGCCGCCGGGGCCGACGGCCTCCTACTCGAGGTCCACCCCAACCCCGACCACGCCCTCTCGGACGGAGCCCAGAGCCTCCATCCCACACAATTCGGGGATCTGATGCACCAGTGCCGGCTGATTGCCGATGCGATCGGCCGACACATCGCCGAGCCTGCAGCCGTACGTTCATGAGCCTAGTCCTGTGCTCCGTCGTCCTCGCCGCGTTGCAGGTGCCGGTGGCGCAAGCGCCGTCTCCCTGGCCGCTGCTGGAGCGCGCCGCGAAACTCTATCGATCGGCAACATCCCTGAATGCGGAATTCATTCAGGTGATCGACAATGAGATGATCGGGCAGTTCGAGAGTCGGGGAGAATTGTGGCAGGCCGGCGAGTCACGCCTCTCGATGCGCTTCCGCGATCCACCCGCCGAGGCCATCATCGCGGATGGCCGGAACCTCTGGGTCTACACACCGAGCACCGCGCCCAGGCAGGTGCTCCGAATCTCCCTGGCACAAACGCCGACCTACGGTGTCAACGTGATGAGTTGGATCCTGGACCGACCGAGGGAGCGGTACGAGGCGACCTATCTCCGTTCAGAGGAGATCGACGGCCATCGCGTGGACGCGATCGAACTGGATCCGATCGATCAGACGCTGCCGTTCACCGGGGCCGTGGTTTGGCTGGATCGCGAGTCGGCGCTGCCTCGCCGAGTACAGCTGGCCGAGCGAAACGGGACAACCCGGACCATTACGCTGACCGATCCACGCCTCAACCAGCCACTTCCCAAGCATATTTTTCGGTTCGATATCCCAGACGGCGTGCGCGTCATCGATCAGTAGGACGGCACGTACCTCCTCCTTACCCAGGAGGGGCGATGGCGTGGGAACCGGTGCCCGGTTCTAGCCCGAGCAGCGCTTCCGTGGTCTGATGTTGGCGGAGTAATTCCAGCACGTGTTGTAGCTGGCCGTCATCCCAAGCCCGGCGACGCATCTCCGCCTGCAGTCCGAGGTTGTAGCGGGCAATCTCATACCCGAGATGCCGGTCGATGAATGTGCCTCCGACGTCGACCATCTCGTCATCCAAGAACACTCCGTCGTCCTCGAGACGCCTCAAAATCTCCCGCCGCATCTCCAGAGTCACGGTAAAGCTCTCCGCCAACATGGTCCCGGCACGCTTCAGCTCCAGTGCATAGCTCGTCAACGCGTCCCGGTATGAGCTCAGGTGGGGCATAAGCGCCTGCGCCAACGGCTGCTCGTACTCGGGAATCGTGTCGCGCGGAATCTCAATGTCAGGCACGATGCCGCCGCCGCCTTGGAGGTTTCGCCCGGCCGAACTCAGAAAGACGCTCGGCCCTGGAGAAGTCACGGAAGGTCTGGTGCCGGCGACGTCGGCGTCGGCGCGCTGAATGCTCCTACCACTCGGCGTAAACCAGCGAGCCGTGGTGATGCGAAGGGCTACATCCTCCGCCAGGCGGAATTGCGTCTGCACCAGGCCCTTGCCAAAGGTCGGCTGTCCCACGACGAGGCCGCGGTCGTGGTCCTGGACGGCGCCGGCCAAGATCTCGGCGGCGCTTGCCGATTGGCGGTCCACGAGCACGGCGATTCTGAGATCGGGCCAGGGCTGCGGGAACCCATCGACGAAGTCGCGGGACTCGGCGTCCCCTCGACCCCAGGTCACGAGTAGAGTATCGCCGGGATCCAGGAACAGGTCCGCAGCCGCCACCGACTCGTCACGCATGCCGCCCGGGTTGCCGCGGAGATCGAGCACTAGGCTGTGCAGGCCGTTCGCGGCAAGCCGCGCCACTTCGAGGCTCAGCTCACGAGCCGAGTTCTCACTCACGAAATCGTAGGAAACGTATCCCACGCCGCGATCCAGGAAGATCCCTTCCTTGACGCCGCGGCGATGGATGCGTTCTCGCGTGAGTGGAATGGTAAGCGGCGCGAGGACCCCGACCCGATGTACCGTGAGCACCACCGTGGTACCGATGGGGCCACGGAGGTTCGTGGCTGCTCGGCGGAGGTTCCACGAGCCGGTTGGCTCGTCGTCGATCGCGACGATTTGATCGCCGGTTTCGAGCCCGGCGCGCTCGGCTGGTGAGTCGGGGAGCGTGGCCACGACGGTGATGGATCCGGCTCGCGCATCCACCTGCGCTCCGATGCCACCGTAGTTGCCGGTCGAGCGCTCGTTGGCGCGCCGGAACTCCGGTCCGATCAGGAGAACGCTGTAGGGATCGTCGAGCTTCTCGACCACCCCCCGCGCCGCGCGCTGATAGAGGTCGCCCTCACCGATGGAGTCGACGTAGTAGTCCGCCACCAATCCGATGACACTCTCGAGCAGCCGGGCCTGGTCGTACGTCTGACCATCGCTCGGGGTCGAGCCTTGGACGAACCAGGCTCCACTGCCCAGGAGAATCGCCGAGAATAGAACGGCGGTGAACCACTTGCGTCGCACCCAGTAGCCTCCTTCGTTGCACACCGTCGTGCCGAACGCGTTCCCCTGGCAGAGGAAACGCCGCCGCGAGCGAATCGAAACCAGGCTCTGGCCTAGCCATCACGCTCTGGCTCGGCCAACACCGCGGAGAGCTCGCTGACAACTGCCTCGTCGAGGCCCTTGGTCCGCGCCAGGTCCAACGAGAGGCGTCCCAGCGCCCGGTACAGCGCGCGTTCCTCTTCGGGGAGCGCTACCAGGTGCGCTCGGACCGTTTCGACGTCTCCCCGCAAGATGGGCCCGGTCAACGCATCAACCGGATCCACTTCGGCCAGGTTCGCGGTCACGCCGCGAAGGAGCGGCGTATAGAGCCTGCCAGCCAACTCAGGCGGGATGCCGGACCGCTCAACCACGCGAGTAGCCAGCGCCATGAGCACCACAGTGTAGCTCGCCACGATGGTCGCGCCGGCGTGGTACCCGGTCTTTGCTCCCGGTGGAATCTCCACCGGGATGAGGCCGACATCCCGCGCCATCAGCTTCCCGATACGCACCGCACGCGGGTCGCCCTCGATTCCCACGTACGCGCCGCGAAGGCGCTCGGGAGCGCTCGCCGGGCTCGCGATCGCCTGGAGCGGATGAAACGACCCCAAAGCGGCTTGGCTGGGCTCGAGCGCCTCCATGGCATAGCGGTCCAGCGATCCCGATACATGAAAAACAGCATGATCCGGGCCAATGGCCTCTTCCCCTCTGAGGCGGGCCGCAACGGTAGGAATCGCCTCATCAGGTGTGGCGATGAGCACGACCTCGGCCTCCCGAAGGCGACGTGGCCAGTCCTCAACTTCGATGGAAAGAGGGAGTTCTATCGTGCGGTGGGAACGACTGAGGAGCACCACGGGATAGCCGGCTCGACCGAAGGCGTGGCCCAGCCCTTGTCCCATCCGACCCGCACCGACGATCGCGACACGAAATCCGGTCACCCTACCCCCGAAACGGCGCGCGCCCAGGGTCGGTGCCTAGGCCGCCCCCTGGGCTGACATCTCGAATGACCACATCCTCGCCAGGTGTAGCTACACCAGTAGCCTACTACGGATTCGCACCCGCCTCCTGCTCCCCGATTGCCATGAGATCGCGAGGGGACTCGGCTTGCTCGAGCAAGCCGAGTGCGTGCTGGAGCTGCCGGTCGTTGGTGGCGCGCCGCCGGACCTCAGCT
>JABDII010000068.1 GCA_013003805.1 Gemmatimonadales bacterium | reverse complement strand
GTGCCACGAGACCGTGTTGGAGCGGCTAGGTTGTCGAGCCGATGAAGACCACCGTCGGCTGGACGCCGCAGCCGTTCAAGGTGACCTCGACCGCGGCCGCACCCTGCTGGGACGAGGCCGCAGCGCGGAGCACGCCCGCCACCACGTCACCCTCAAACCCGCAACTCGCGTCGTAGGTCAGCGGTACCGGGGTGTTGAGCACCAAGCTGAAGAACCCATCGGGTGCCACCACCTGGAAGTTCCCGCTCAAATCGAGCGTCCCGTTCGGCAGCGGGCCGTCAAACACGATGCTGGCCGGTGTCTCGGCTGTGAACGAGACACTGTGCGCCGCATCGAGGTCCACACTCTGCCCGCCGGCTTCGACGCCGAGCGAGAAGTCCTCATCAAGCGTTAGCAAGCTGGAGGAACCACGGAGCGAACGGGTGCCATCCATCGAGAGGGTAAGCGTCTCCGAACTGGATGCGCTGGTGAACGCGAACCGGAGTGCGTTGATGTCGAGGTCGAACCCGATCGCCGCCGACACGGGATCGGATACCCGCACCGAACCGGTGATGACGCCGGTACCGGTCTGATCCGTCGTGGTGCAGAACTGCGGATCGAACGTGAACAACGCATTGTCCGGCACGCCGTCCTGATCGGTATCGATCGGAGGATCGGGCGAGAACGAAGGACAGCCATCCAGCGCGAAGCTCGAGAGGCTCAGGTGCGGCGCGGGAGTAATGAGCCGGCCCGCAGCGAGCGAGACACCTCCAAAGTCGCTGAAATCGAATGCATCGATGGTCAGGCCCTCAAGCGACGTCTCCACCAGGCCCACGGCCAAGCTGCCTATGGCTGGGGCGTTCTGTTCGGTGAGGGCCACGCTGTTCGGGCCCTGTTTGTCCTCGCCACAGGCGGCGAGGCCCAGGACGACCAGGGCGGCCATGAGGCCTCTCAGGCCCTTGGCGAATTGCAAGCGGTTCATCGGGTTTCCTCCGGATGTCCGTTCCGGCCCGCGGGGGCCCTAGTCCCGGGACACAGTGTCTAAGTGATTGTGGGAAAATGACTTGATGATTTTCCCCAATCCGAGCCACCTCTCCACCCCTCCCCGTCCCGGGCTCAGGGGGCAACCGGCGTGCCGCAGGCCCTGGGGAGACGTGGTTGAGAGCTCTTGGACCACAGCGCTCCCGGCCAATTCGGCCGGGTCCGAGACTCCGAGGCCTGCCGTCCAGATCGTCGGGGAGCACTGGTGCCAACCAGGGACGTCTATTCCTCCTCAGGGCCCTTCCAGTGGTCGGCGAAATCAAAAACATGATCTATCCTCGCTAACATCTTCCGTTCTCGTTTGGGCTTGTGCGTCGTATGAATCGGAGCGTGGGAAAAGTAGTGCTGCCTATCGCCCCGAAAGAAATCAAATCCAGCTAGATAGACATTTTCATATCGAGCCTGCGTTCTTGCCATCAAGATGGCAACCAAGCCTGTAGTGGGATGGGCTTTCAGTTGGGAATGGGTCTTCTTATAGAGATCGTCATCTACGGTAAGGTCAGGGTAGCGTCTGAACAGTTCCATGCACTTTTCTTGGCGGTTATAGCGAAGATTGGGACGTGCACACCAAATCTGTACAGCTGACGGCAAGTCCCTTCTTTGAATATCCAACCACATGTTCGAGCAGAAGATGTCGTAACGGAAACCCGCATTCTCGCCGGGTACAAAATTGTTCATCCGCAGAATATGCCCAGAAAATGAGTCGATTTGATGGGCTGCAAACTGCGAGATGGAGGGACCGTTACCGACGATTAAGAGATTCATCCTAGTCATGATCTACCATCGTGAACGGAATAGACAGATCCAGTCGTGGATCTCGTACTCCAAGGGCTCGCTGGAAGAAGTGACCCAGCCTATTCGTCACCATCGACCGTAGGGTAGATGACGACACGTAATCGAACCATTGTTCTCGAACAATAGGTTGAGGTGGCAGCCGCTGCATGATGCCCCATAGATCAAGAGCCCCCGACCGCTGCGGCAGGGGGCTCTCGCTTGAGCAGGCGAGCTTAGTGCTTGTGCTTCATCGCCTTTGGCCCGCTGATCGGAACCATGATGTGGGCGAACGGGGTGCCCTTCCACATGACCCAGGGTCCGCCGCTCTTTGGGTCGGTGGGAAGGTTATCGAGTGCGGCGGCATCGGGCGTGATCACCATCAGGTGCGGGCCGCTCCGAATCCAGTCATCGCCCTCGGCGGGCCCGGTGGCGTACGGGTCCGTGTTGCTCGCGTCGTAGCCGCCTCTCAGCATGTAGCCGATGCCGATCTCCGTGACCCCGGTCGCGTCCTTCTTGTTGACCCAGGCATCGGCCCACTTCATCCACTGCTGATCGAGACACATGGGGTCCGTGCCCGGTGAATCCTTCACGTCCGGGAAACAGGTCCAGCCGTTGGATCCTTCGCGCAGGACGGTGCCATCCCAGTCGACCACGGCTGCGTTCGTAGCCAATTCGGCCGGGCCAGCGGAAACTGCCTCGGCGATCTTGGCTTTCGGGCTCATGCCTTCCTTTTCCTGG
Organism: Gemmatimonadales bacterium; assembly: GCA_013003805.1. Taxonomy (GTDB): domain Bacteria; phylum Gemmatimonadota; class Gemmatimonadetes; order Gemmatimonadales; family GWC2-71-9; genus JABDII01. Next base: position 9,028 of record JABDII010000068.1, on the reverse strand, counting down.
GCCCCGGCGACGGTCGCAAGTCCGAGGAAGGCGATGGAGAGCGCGGTGAGGAGGGGGAAGGGGCGCATGGGGGAACCTCCACTGGTGTTGGGATGCGCCAAGCTAGCGTTCAGTACTGAGACCTTCAAGTTCTCGCTTCCGCCAACGTGGCGCCGACAGCTACCGAAATCTTCAACAGCAGACGTTGAATATCTCTATGGTCCGCGATGGCCGTATACCCAGGTTCCGGCATTGGGGCTCCATTCAGGGCCCCTCGTTGTAGACAATCTCAACAAGACCTTGGCCCGCTCCGGCTTCAAGCCGACTGCGGCCGACCCGGTATCTCTTTGAATAACAGTGGATTACGTATCGGACCGTGGACGATTGGCGGTGGCCCTGGGCTTGCCAAAGGAGCGGATCGGGGACTGGCGTGGACAGGGCTCAAGGTGGGGGAGCCGCGACCATGAAGCGACGAGATCTGCTGAGGACCATGTGCGTAGCGGGGGGTTCCGCGGTGCTGGGTGGAGTGACGCACCTCGAGGCCCAGGACACAGATACGGCGAGTGGGCGAGGTCAGGCCATGGGTGTCCTGGTCGACACGACCAAGTGCCTGGGCTGCCGGTTGTGTGAATTCGCCTGCGCCAAGGCGAACGGCCTCCCGGAACCCGAGAAGGAAATCGATCGCGCGGTCGAGCGGACGCCGACTCCCACCCAGCTGACGGTGAACAATCGCTACGAGACCGAACAGGGCCCGGTGTCGGTCAAGCGGCAGTGCATGCATTGTCTCCGGCCAGCGTGTGTCTCGGCCTGCCTGACGATGGCCATGCACAAGACCCCGACCGGGGCAGTTGATTGGGACGGGAAAAAGTGCATGGGCTGCCGCTTCTGCATGGTCTCCTGCCCCTTCAACGTTCCCAAGTTCGAGTACCACAGCGCCAACCCGAAGATCACCAAGTGCGTCATGTGTGTGGATCGGCTGGCACGGGGCGAGGAACCTGCCTGCGTCGCCGGCTGTCCCGCCGGCGCCCTCCTTTTCGGTCGCCGAGAGGAATTGATCGAAGAAGCGCGCAAGCGGATCTACACCGAGCCCGGCAGGTATGTCCCGCACATTTACGGAGAACACGAGGCGGGCGGCACGTCGTGGTTGTATCTCGCCAAAGTGCCGTTCGATCAGCTCGGGTTCCGAACCGATCTCGGTACTACGGCCTTTCCGATGTACACCAAGGAATTCCTCTACTCCGTCCCGCTGGCCCTCACCCTTGTGCCACCATTCCTGCTGGCAGTCAACCGGGCGACGGCCCGCGCGCACCATGAAGAGGAGCCCATGATAGAGGCGGAGGGCGAGACATAGCCATGGAAGCCACGAGCGTACCGATTCCGCGACTGGCAAGCGGCTTCCGCCGGTTTGGGCGGTTCATCCTCCATGAGCTCAGGCCCAAGGGCAAGATCCTCACACCGTTCAACGTCATCACGGGCGTGATAGTGGCCGTGGGTGCGGTGCTCCTGGCGATCCGTTTCATCTGGGGGCTCGGATCCATCACCAATCTCTCACAGGACGTTCCGTGGGGGCTGTGGATCGGGTTCGATGTGGTAACCGGGGTCGCGTTTGCGGGCGGCGCCTACGTCGTCACCTTCATGGTCTACATCCTGGGTCAGGACAAGTATCACCCCATCGTTCGGGTCACGGTGCTCAACGGGTTCCTGGCCTATGTCTTCTATGCCGGTGCCCTCCTGCTCGACCTAGGCCGGCCATGGAACGTCATTAATCCGATCATCGGCAACTCCTTTGGTGTGAGCTCGGTGCTGTTCCTGGTCGCGTGGCACTTCCTGCTCTACATGGTGGCCGAAGCCGTCGAATTCTCACCGGCCGTAGCGGAGTGGCTGGGATGGGACCGGCTGCGCAAGCTGTTGAAGGGGCTAACGGTGGGTGCGGTGATCTTCGGCATCACCCTCTCCACGCTCCATCAGTCCGGTCTTGGCGCGCTCTACCTCATGGCGAAGCCTAAGATCCATCCGCTGTGGTACTCGGAGTTCATTCCCATCCTGTTTCTGGTATCGAGCGTCTTCGCCGGGTTATCGATGGTGATCTTCGAAGGGACCATCACCCAGAAGGTCTTCCGTCATCGGGTTGGCCGGTCGCTCCGCGCGTCGCACGACGGCATCGTGCTGGGGCTGGCCCGAGTCTGCGCCGGGACCATGTTCGTGTACCTCTTCCTCCAACTGTTGGTCTTCGTGCACGAACAACGGTGGGCCTACCTGGGTACGGGATGGGGCGCATGGTATCTCATCGAGCTTGGCGGCTTCGTGATCTTGCCTGCGGTGTTGTTCATGACGGCGCTCCGCGATCGCAACCTGCGGCTGACCCGTGTCGCCGCCGTACTCACCTTGGTCGGCATCTTGATCAACCGGCTCAACGTGTCCGTCATTGCGTTCAACTGGTACGCCGCCGAGCGGTACTTCCCAACCTGGATGGAGATCGTGGTTACCCTGGCCGTGATCAGCGTCGAGCTCTGGGTCTTCCGGTGGATCGTCAATCGCATGCCGGTGCTCGACTTCGCGAGGCACGATGACTCCGACGAGCTACGCGCGCGCGTGGCCGGCCCGCCGGTCGCGTACCAGACGCAGGAGTGAGCCAGATGCAGAACATCCCACCCGATCTATTCGCCACCAAGGGCACCGAATACCTGATTGTCATCGCCTATCTGTTCCTGTTGATCGGGTTCTGGCGCCTCTTGGCCCGGTCCACCGCGGAGAAGGCCACCGTAGCGCTACTGAGGCGGGTACATGGGGTGCGTCGGGTGCCCAAGGTCCGGGGCTGGTTCCGGGTGCCGGACGGCTACTATTTCCACCAAGGCCACAGTTGGGCCATCGACGAGCCCGGGAGCGGGGGGACGGTACGGGTGGGAATGGACGATTTCTCGCAGAGATTCCTGGGCCGGCCTGACACGTTTCACCTGCCGCGGGTGGGCGACCGATTGAAGCAGGGCGAGCGGGGCTGGGAGGTGCAGGTGGAGTCGCGGTCGATTCCTATGCTCTCTCCGGTCGAGGGCCGAGTGGTGGCCGTCAATCCCGAGATCTCGCAGAAACCCGAGCTGGTGGGATCAGAACCGTACGAGCGGGGTTGGCTCTTGAAGGTTCAGGTGGAGAATGCCAGGGCCGCCTTCACCAACCTCTTGTCGGGACGCCTGGCTCACGCCTGGAACGAGGCCACCGTCGACCGGCTCCACCGCCTGCAGGCGGGTGAGCTGGGTCTCCTCTTACCCGACGGCGGCGTTCCGGTGGACGGTTTCGTGCGGGTGCTGGCGCCGGACGATTGGGACGACCTGGCGCGGGATTTCTTCCTTACAAATTAGCTCGAGCATTCCTCTACTTCCCGGAGGGGCCGGCTCTCCGCCACTTGCTTCTTCCGCGGTCCCTCCCGCTGACCCGCGATCCCTAGTCGTCCCCGGCAGCGGTCCCCTCCTCGATCCAGCGCTCGATCTTCTCCTGTAGCATGACCAGCGTCACCGTGCCGTCCTCGATCACCCGGTCGTGAAACTGCCGAATGTCGAAGTCCTCACCGAACGCTTGCTCCGCCTGCGCGCGTAGCTGCTGGATCAACAGGCTCCCGGTCAGATACGAGGTGGCCTGTCCGGGCACCGCGATGTAGCGGTCGATCTCCGAGGCGATACCGCCCTCCGACTCGGCCGTATTGGCCAGCATGTAGTCGATCGCTTCCTGGCGGGTCCAGCCGAGGGCATGCATGCCCGGATCGACGACCAGGCGGCCGGCCCGGAAGGCCTCGTTCGACAGCATCCCGAGCCGGTCGACGTCCGATGAGTACAGCCCCATCTCATCGGCCAGGCGCTCGGTGTACAACGCCCACCCCTCCCCGAGCCCGGATGTGAAGAAGAACTGGAGGACCGGGTGCACGCCGGCTCCTTCCAGCGCCACGTAGACCTGCATGTGGTGGCCCGGATAGGTCTCGTGGAAGGTGGTGGCCTCAAAGCCACCGCCCTTGCTGAGCTTCCGCGGCTCGTAGGTGCCGAACTCATATGTCCCCGGACGACTGCCGTCCGCCGAGCCCGCCGAATAGAAACCGCCGCCCGTCCGCTGCATGTAGTCCGGGTAGGGTCTCAGCTCTACCTCCGCCTTCGGAACGAAGCCGAACCACTCCGGCACGGCGGCCTTCGCCCGGTCCGTGGCTGCCTGCGCGTAGTCAACGATCTCCTCGGGCGTCTCGAACGTGTACCGCGGATCGGTCCGCACGGTCTGGAGCAGTTCCCCCACATCCTCGATACCAAAGCTGCGCCGCCCGATCTCCCGCATCTCGGCTTGGATTCGCTCCATTTCGCGAAGCCCGGTCTCGTGGATCTCTTCCGGCGTGAGCGGAAGCGTGGCGTAGAAGAGGACCGACGCCAGGTAGCAGTTGCGCCCGCCCGGGTCGGACGTCACACCGACGGCGGTCCGCGCCACCGGCAGATAGTCCTCGGCCAGGTAGTCGCGGAGCCGCTGCGTCGCCGGTTGGATCTCGTCGGCGACGATGCGCCGCAGCTCCGCAGCGAAGGTCGCGTCGTCATCCCGGGTGGCCGGGTCGTAGTAGGGTGTCTCGTCCGGAGCCACCGCGAGGAGGGCGTCGAGCTGCCCGATAACGGCTTCGACGTTCGAGCGCGGGGCGGTGAAACCCTCCTCGACGCCGACCCGGAGGTTGGCGATCTCCGTATCGATGAAGCGCGGCACATCGCGGGCGCGGGCCAGGGCATCTGCGCGGGCCTGCTCGGTCCCCACCGGCTGCTGCGCGAACACGTTGGGGAAGAAGTTCTGCCACCCAGTCCAGGTCGGGCTCACGTTCCATACGTCGGGTCGGCATACGCGCCGGGCGATGGAAGCCTCGAGCCGCTCGCGGGAGAATGTGTACGGCACGAACGCGTCCGTGCTCTCCAGTGCAACCGGATCGATGGCGGCCAGGCGGTCCAGCCACGCATCCTCCTGGGCCTCCCACACCGCTATCGCCTCGCGGCTGCGATCGCCCAGACCGTCGAGACTGGCTGGATACCCTGTCTCGTACGCTTCTTCGGGGAACTGGTCGTAATAGCCTGCCACGTACTCGTCGGCGATCGCGAGCGCTTCGGCGACGGCAGCGTCCGTGGCGGTATCGGCGCCACCACAGGCGAATGCGAAGGTGGTGGTCAGCACGGCTGCGAGCGTCGCGGTCGGCGTGGATCGTGAGCCTTCGGGTCTCATGGCGTTCCTCTCGAATCACTTGAATGGGCCCGGAAAAGTACTGGCACTGGATAGACGTGACCACACCCGGCATCATTACTCCCACGGATACGTCAACGACCCAGGGACCGAAGCGCGGGACTACGCCTCAGCGACCTCACGGACGCACGGAATCTGGTCCCCGGCACCAACCCGCACTGTGAGGAAGGGACCCTTGGACTCAGACAGTCAGCGCTTCGAGCTTCGGATCCAGATCCAGCCGGCTGATATCGACGACCTGGGCCACGTGAACAACGTGGTATATCTGCGCTGGGTCCAGGACGTCGCCACGGCCCATTGGCGGGCCGCCGCTCCCGCGGACGCCCAGGCGAGCATCGGGTGGGTGGTGGTGCGGCATGAGATCGACTACAAGATGTCGGCGGGGCCCGAAGATGAGATCATTGCCCGGACCTGGGTCGGTCCGGCATCGCGGCTCACGTTCGAACGCAACACCGAGCTGCTACGCGCCGCCGATCGGCAGGTGCTGGCGCGGGCGCGGACGCTCTGGTGCCCGATCGATATGAACTCGGGACGGCCGACCGAGGTGAGCGCTGAAGTACGAGCCGGGTTCTCGGTGGACGGCCAATCCCAGCAGAGCTAGCCGCCCCCCCTCCCGGCTCAGAGATACAGCCACAGAAAGACGAACGGCACGACTACGCCAAGCGCTGAGAGCCACGCGCCGCGTCCGGTAATTCCCTTCTTTCCCTTGAGCACGAATAGGCCGGTGACTGCAAGGACGCCGAGTGCGAGCGCGTAGATGTCGGCGACCCAGGTCCAGAGCTTCTTGGGGTGATTGAGATGGAGGAAGTTCGCCGCGTGCAGCACTGCCCGTTCGCGTACCATCTCGACCTCGGCCGTTCCCCCGGCGAGCGGGACGTTCACGGTCCCACCTTCGATGAAGATACGAAGCGTGTCGGGATTGGGCCGAAAGGACCCGCGCAATTCGCCCTCCACCCCGGCGGCTTCGAGGATACCAACCGCAACATTCGGGGTTAGCGGGTCACCGGCAACAGGGCTGATGGTCACCGACCGCCGCTCAATGGCGTAATTGGGATTCCAGTCGGCAACGTGGTTCACCGCAATGCCGGAGACCACATAGACAACAGTCAACCCGGCACAGAGATACCCCAGGTCACGATGGAGGACGTTGTTCCACTTCCGCCACGTTGCTGTCTTGGACTTGGCCGACATCACGCTACTCGAAGATGGCCGCGCCGATGCCACGGAGCTGGTAGGTAGTCTCGGGCCCCGTGACTGTCGAGGGATCGAATTCGAGACCCTGCTCTTCCGCGTGATGTTGCGCGCGCTCACGCACCTGCTCTTCGGTGAGCTCCAATTCCTCAACTACCCCTTCGACCACCGCCCGATGCCCCCGTGCCGTCATCGGGAACACGATGACACCGTCATCCACCTTGACGCGCAGCGTCTCGTACTCCCGATCGCTCGCCAGCTCGAGCCAGCACCCACGCTTCGAACAAACGTCCACCACCATCCCCGTCACCAGCACTCGCTGACCGACATGGTCGCCGGGGTGGCTCAGGATCTCCGAGATCCGGGTCGTATCCGCGAGGGTGATGGTCTCGCCATACATCGTGCCACCCTGATCGGCAGACCGGTTCGCCGTGCAAGCCAGAGCAGAAAGGAAAATGCCGCTCACCAGTAGGTGCACCCTCATGACCCGCTCCCATCATCGAAGTCCACGATTGCGATACGTGACGGGGAAGCTAGGCTCTCGAGAGCACACTTTTCGTGAAGGTGTTGTGAAGATTGACTACGAAACCGGCGACGGCTCAGGGGCAGAGCCTGAAGATCTGTTCTCGCAACTCGCCCGGTCGCCCTCGGGCAATCAGGGCATCGATTCCTTCGAAGGTGAAGGTGAACCTCGAATCGGGTTCGCCCAGCTGTCTCAATCGACGGTGCACAACGGCACAGCGACCTTCCTTCGCCATCGCCAGCGTACGCGCCAGCACCACCTCGAGGTAGACCTCCCGCACGTCTGTGCCACCTTCCTCGCTCGGGAAGAACCGCATGCGAAAGAGCGCCTCTGCTTCGTCGAAGCGCTGAGCCTCCGCCAACACACGGGCGAGATGGTAGACCAGCTTCACGGGCATGAGCATGGGCTCGGGAAAGGTGAGGATCGAATCCGCGCGCTCACCCACTGACCCGCCCATCTGCTGGAGTGCCTGGTCCAGCCCGAAGTAGAGATCGTCGTTTAGCGAGTCGACCCGGCGCCCTTCCGAGAACAATGCGACCGCGCGTTCCGGAGGGCCACCGGAGTGGAGCACGGTGTATCCCATGTTGCGGTGCAACACGGGGATACTCGGCGCACGCCGGCGGGCCTGTTCCCAACGGTCCAGCGCCTGAAGCGTCATCCCGCCCGACAACTCGAGCGACCCCATCAGGAAGTAGGCCGTGGCGTCGTCCGGATTGCGTTCCAGCGCCTGGGCCAACACCGCGATGGTTTCGTGCCGGTTGGGGAACACGTAGTTAGTGGGGCTCCGAGATGCCTGGGTGCGATCGGCAGTACCGTTCTGCCCCAGGGCCTCGCGACAGAACGCGCGATAGTACCCGATCAACGGATACTGACTGGGATGCGGCATGCCCGGTTCGGTCACCACCTCCGGGCCGCTTGGGTAGTCGCGCTCGAGTAGTGCGAGCGCATCCTGATAGAGACCGAAGCGCAGGTAGTCGACGGCGATCTCGAGAATGCGCTCGGGATCGGCCGCGAGATGCCTCCACAGCGCCGGGTCGTTGGCGCCGAGGAGCGTGCCCTCGTATCGGAGAAACGAGCTGGTCGGGTCGACTTCGGTCCATTCGCGAAGGCGCACTTGCGCCGAATCGACCTTACCCGAGGTGCGCAACAACGCCACCTCGAGGCCCCCGGGTCGGACGGCGTCGCGCGAGGCGCTGGCGATTTCCCGCAACAACTCGAGCGCGCGATCGACGTCGCCGTCCTTCGCGGCGAGCGCGGCGAGGCTCCGGAGTGACGCCGGCCGGTATGGGCCGTATGCTTGCGATCGTTCCCACGCGAGCCGGGCGCCCGCTGGATCTCCCCATCCGGCGAGGGCGCGTCCCAGGTAATAGGACGACTCGTAGTCGTTGCTCACCCGTTCGAGTGCCGAGTTGAGATACCTGACGCCGTCGGCGTACCGCTTGAGGATCACGCTGAGCCGGCCCGCGGCGCGAGTCAGCGCCACGCCAAAGGGAAAGCGGCGGAGCCCCTCCTCATAGGTGGCCAAGGCCACGAGCAGCCGCCCGTCGCGTTCCTGCTGGTCGCCCAACTCCACCCAATCGCCCTCGCTCCGCTGGCCCACCGGTGGGATGCTGTATCCCTCGCGCGGCCCGGATTGAATCCGGTTGGAGGGAGTGAGGTCGTAGACTCCTTCGGTGTGCTCCAGCACAATCCGGCCCTGGGCGTCACGGAGCGTCAGGGTATAGGGCTCGTCGTCGGCGGAGCCGGCGACGAGCCCCCCGTGGCGCGTCCCGCCCGGCAGAAACCCGTCTCCGAATGCGTGCGGCGACCCGTCCGCGCCCGAGCGGAGCGTGAGGGTTGCGTCGGGCAGCGGGCGGGTGACGTCGATAGCAAAGCTGATTCCGCCGCGGGGGCTCCTCTCTAGTGCGACGACCGCATCGGGGTTGGCGCGGGTGACGCCGCCCAGCTCGCCGATCGGAATCCAGTACTCGCTGAACCGCACCGATTCCTCGGGCTCGAGGAACCCGTAGGTCTCCTGGTTGCGGAACAACCCGGCCTGAATCTCGACGTAGGCGCTCTGATTATCCGATAGCGCCTTCCGCCAATTGAGCCCGT
>JABDII010000061.1 GCA_013003805.1 Gemmatimonadales bacterium | reverse complement strand
GGAGCGAGGAGCGCTCTAGCTCCGGGTGGGGGAGTCCTATCGTCGCGACGGCGAGGGGTGGCTGGTGGTCGACGGATCCCTGGCCGAGAGCCCCCAGTGGGCCGCGTCACCTCGCATGATCGGCGTGGCTAAGAGCCATGCGACGCTGCCGTTCGCCGGTCGAGACCAGGTCGTCTACCTGGAGACGCCGTTTGGCCATCGCTCCTCGGCATTTGCGCCGGCCTCGCACACGGTGGCGCCGGTGTACTCGTGGTCGCTACGGTTGTGGCCGTGGGAGGGGAGGGACCTGTTTCACGGGTTGATACGGGTCGAGACCGCTCCCACCCAGGAGGCGGTAGAGGCTGCCGACCAAATCGGACGGTGGCTCCTGGCGGAACGCGCGCCGATCAGCACGCCGGATCGGCGGTGGGATCGTCTGCTGTACGGGATACACGATGTCGAGGTCTATCTCAGGTCACGCATGGTATGAAGGGTGAGGATGATATCTCGAGCCGAGGATGAGGTCGTGCCGGTCGGGCGGGTCGTGGCCACGGAACTCAAACCGTCGACCCCGCATCAATTCTACTTCTGGACCGCGCGCGAATCGCCTATTGGCATCGGCGCGATCGTTCGTGTGACCACGTCTGAGCGGCTGGTCTACGGCGTGGTCACGGACGGGTACGCGTATTCCGATCTCCTGACACCGCTCGACGATGTGATCGGAGCGGACGGCGACCCCAGCGCCGTTGGTGGGCAGCCAACCGCGCGCACCGAAATCCGCCTCTATGCCGCCGCCGTCCTCCGTCAGGAACCGGCCGAGCCGCTCCAACCGGTGCCCATTGGCGATGTGTTCCTGGCGAACGATGTCGATGTCATTGCGGCATTGCGCATGGATGTCTACACCGGCGGGGAGCGGGCCACCGGCATCCCGATCGGGGTCTACCACGCCGCCGGGCTGAGTGCGCCGGTGTATGTCGACGCCGACTTCCTGCTCGGTCCCGAAGCGGCCCATCTCAACATCTCTGGTGTGTCGGGCCTCGCCACCAAGACCAGCGCCGTGGAATTCTTCCTCAGCAGCATTTTTCAAACCTTCCCCGCGCATAAGGGCAGCGTGGCGGCCGTGTGCTTCAACGTCAAGGGTCCGGACCTCTGCTACTTGGACCAGCCGGGCGAGCTCTCCGAGGATGATCTTGCCTTGTACGCAAGGCTCGGTCTTCGGGCCGAGCCGTTTGGATCGGTCCGGTATTTCGCGCCGTACAAGGCGGACGGCGTCAACCTGAATACGTTGCGAACCAATCGAGCCCTGTCCGGGAACACGGAGCCGCTGGTGTGGGGACTCCGGGAAGTGCTCGACTTCGCCGAAGTGTTGTTGAACCGAGACGACATTGATGCCAAGGCGGACGCGTTCATTGATTTTCTGGCCGCCCGGGTGATTGGGAAAGAGTACGTCGATGAGACGTTGCGCCGTGAGCCGTTTCGAGTACGCAGCTTCGCGGATCTCAGCGACTTCTTCCGTGCCATTTTCGATTACACCGAAGCGCTGGGCCGGGGTGACGTGTGGCGCACCCACCATCTCGCCACCATCCGGAAGGTCCGGAACCGACTCAGCAACATCAGCACCCGCTCGAAGGGCCTCGTCACGGACGACGGTGTCGTCAACGATCTTCCGTGGGGCGAGTTCTCAGACCGCGGAGTGCTCTGTATCGACGTGGCCGGCTTGGATCCGCTGGCCCAGGACCTCGTGTTTGCCCGTGTCGTCTCCAAACTCCGAGAGCATCTCGAGCGACGCGACTTGGGGGTCGATCACGTCGTCGTCTTCGTGGATGAGTTGAACAAGTATGCGCCGGCGGATGGTCCGGACACGTACGTTCGCAAAATGATCTTGGATCTGTCGGAGCGTGGCCGCTACCTCGGGCTCACCCTGTTCTCCGCCCAACAATTTCGCTCACAGGTGCAGCGCCGGGTGGTCGGTAACGCGGGCACGTCCATCTTCGGGCGGATGGATTCGGACGAGTTGGCCACCCCGGGGTATTCCACCGTCACGCCCGCCACCAAGATCAAGCTGGCAACCCTTCCCAAGGGCGAGCTGATGGTGCGGCATCCCCACTTCACTCAGCCCATCTTCGTCCGCTTTCCGCGGCCCGCCGTCATGGCGGGGCGTGATGGCATCGAGCAATTCCCGCCCGAGCCGGACCTGAGCTTGGCCGAAGCGGTGCGCCGGCAGCTCCAGACGCTCGACCGGCAGCTCTCCGCGACCGACCTGGCCGGGGTGCTCGAGGGTCGGCGTGAGGCCGACGTCCGGCGTGCCGTCCATGCGACCCGCCAGGCCCGCCCGGACAACGTGCTGGCTTTCTTCCGGTCCTGCTTCGGGAAGGCGGTGCCCCTGGAGGCAGCTCCGCCCGGGCGCGGCATTCCCGCGGTCAAGCACAGCTCGGATCCCTACGCGCCGTAACGGCTTGCTTCGGGCGCGTAGAAGCGCCATTCTCCCCCAGTGAAGATCGCCCATTTGGCCGATATCCACCTCGGGTTTCGGCAGTTCCACCGGCAAACGCCCGCCGGGATCAATCAACGTGAAGCCGACGTCGCCAACGCGTTCCGCGCCGCCGTAGACGGGGTCATCGTCGCGGCCCCTGACGCCGTGATCATCGCTGGGGATCTGTTCCATTCGGTACGCCCCACCAACGCGGCTATCGTATTCGCCTTTCATCAACTCCAACGACTTCGCGAGGCGCTCCCGCTGGCGCCGGTCGTTCTGGTGGCCGGGAATCACGACACGCCGCGGTCGGCCGAGACGGGTTCCATCTTGGAGCTGTACACCCAACTCGGCGTTGACGTCGCGGCCCATGACGCCCGCCGCTTTCACTATCCCACATTGGACCTGTCGGTGTTGGCCGTTCCCTATGAGGCCTTGATCGGCTCGGAGCGACCGGAGTTACGACCCGACGGAAGTGCGACCCATCAGGTCCTCGCCTTCCACCGAGAGATCGAGGGCGTGCTCCCGCTCCATCGCTCAACCGTGCAATACGAAGCGGGCCCGGTGGTTCGGCAGGAAGACATCGCCGCGGAGAAGTGGGACTACGTGGCATTGGGTCACTATCACGTCCAACACCGGGTGTCGTCCAACGAGTGGTACGCTGGGGCGCTGGAGTACGTCACCACCAACCCGTGGGGCGAATTGCTGGACGAGTCCGAGCGGGGCAGTAAGGGGAAAGGGTGGCTGCTCGTTGAGCTCGGGCCGGGCGAGGCCACGGTGACGCGGCACCCGGTACCGCGCGCCCGCCGGTTGTTGGACCTCGACTCGCTCGACGCGGCTGGTCGTACTTCAGACGAATTGAGTGCCGACATCGACGCCCGCGTGCAAGCCGCCCCGGGGGGGAT
>JABDII010000404.1 GCA_013003805.1 Gemmatimonadales bacterium | reverse complement strand
GGTGTATGGTGCGACCGGAACTACCAATCTGCTGCTCATCGGCGCGCAGTTTGTCTCGGGGCCGGTACCGCTCCTCGGGCTGTTGGGTCTCGGCATGTTGCTCATCGGGTTTGGCTTCAAGGTCTCTGCTGTTCCGTTCCACATGTGGGCGCCGGACGTCTACGATGGCGCGCCGACACCGGTCACGGGGTTCATGGCAACGGGCGTCAAGGCGGCCGCATTCATCGCGTTAGTCCGGCTCCTGATGCAGGCCTATCCTGCGGTCGAGCCGATCTGGCAGCCGATCATCGCCACGTTGGCCATCGCGACGATGGTCGTCGGCAACCTCGTGGCCCTGGCGCAGCGGTCACTCAAGCGGATGCTGGCCTACAGCTCCATTGCCCACGCGGGATATCTCCTGGTTGCCGTCTGGCCGGGTTCGAGGGCGGGAGCGTCGGCGTTGGTGCTCTATCTCCTGGCCTACGGTCTCACCACGCTGGCCACCTTCGGATTCCTGGCGGCGATCGGACGGCGAGGGGAGCGGGACGTCACACTCCAGGGCATCGCCGGGCTGAGCCGGAATCGGCCCTGGATGGCGTTCGGGCTCACCGTCTGCATGATGTCGCTCCTCGGATTCCCGGGCACCTTTGGGTTTGTGGCGAAGTGGATGGTCTTGACCAGCGTCGTGCTCGATCAGCAGTGGACGCTCGCGGTGGTGCTAGTGCTTGCGAGTGTCGTGTCGGCAGGCTACTACCTTCCCGTGGTCATGGCGATGTATATGAAGGATCCTGTTGGCGAAGGCGTGCACCGCGACATCCGGCTCCCCGGCCCGGCCATGGCGGTCATGCTAGGCGCGGTCGCGGCGATTCTTCTGTTCGGTGTTTGGCCTAGCGGAGTCATTGAGGCCTCCTTGAAGAGCGCATTGCCGCTGGTGGAGCGTGCCCTGACCGTCGCTGGTCCCTAGGCTCCCCTTCATCCGGTGGTCGGCACCACCGATCATCATCCGAGCGACAGGCGTTTCCATGGACGTCCCACGATCGATCTTCCGAGAATATGATGTCCGCGGCGTCGTTGACCGCGAGCTGACCCCCGAGTTCGCCGGCGCCCTTGGTCGGGCGTACGCCAGCTTGGGGTGGGCGCGGCTCAATCGGAGTCCGGTGATCGCGGTCGGGAGAGATAACCGACCCTCAGGCGAGTCGCTGAGCGACGGACTGCGGCAGGGCCTGGCCGAGGCGGGGAGCACTGTCGTAGACGTCGGGATGCTGCCGACGCCGGCCCTGTACTTTGCCGTGTCCGAGCTGGGCTTGGACGGCGGTATGCAGGTCACTGGCTCACACAATCCACCCGAATTCAACGGCTTCAAGATGGTGCTGGGCGGCGACGCGTTGTTCGGCACCGAGATCCAGGCGCTGCGTGAGATCATCACCGCGGAGTCCTGGCGAGTGGGGCAGGGCAGACATCTCTCCAATGCGTCGGTACTCGTGCGGTATCGCGACGCCATCATCGAGCGCAACACCCTGTCCCGCCCGGTTCGGGTCGTGGTCGATTGCGGGAATGGTGTCGGAAGCCTCATCGCGGTCGAAACGTTGCGCGGGCTTGGTGCCGAGGTCACGCCCCTGTTCTGTGAATCGGACGGCTCGTTCCCGAATCATCATCCCGACCCGACGGTGCTGGAGAATCTGAAGGATCTCCAGGAAGCCGTGCGGCGGGGAAAGGCCGAGTGCGGCATCGCGTTTGATGGAGACGCGGATCGCATCGGCGCGGTGGACGAGACGGGGAAGGTGGTCTTTGGTGATCAACTCCTGGTGCTGTTCGGCCGGGACGCCGTCCGCCGCTTTGGCAAGGGGAGTCAAGTCATCTTCGACGTCAAGTGTTCGGATGTGTTGCCGCAGGCGCTGGAAGCGGCCGGCGCCAAGCCGGTGATGTGGAAGACCGGCCATTCGCTCATCAAAGCCAAGATGAAGGAGCTGAACGCGCCTCTGGCCGGGGAAATGAGCGGTCACATGTTCTTCGCGGGGGATTACTACGGGTTTGACGACGCCCTGTTCGCCGCGGCGCGGCTCCTGTCCTACGTGGCTCGACACGGCGGTCCCTTATCGTCCCTGCTAGCGGATCTTCCCAACACGTTTGCGACACCCGAAATCCGTGTGGCATGCCCGGAGGAGCGCAAATTCTCGATCGTCGAGGAGGCTGCGTCCCATTTCGCTGACCGTTACGAGGTGCTGACTATTGACGGCGTGAGGATCTCGTTCGCGGCTGGGTGGGGATTGCTGCGGGCCTCTAACACCCAACCGGTCCTGGTGATGCGCTTCGAAGCCACGTCAGAGACCGAACTCGCCGAGTACCGTAACGAGGTTGAGAGTTGGCTGCACGACCGGGGAATTGACACGTGATAAACAACATCAACTGTGCCTTTGTAACCGTATCTATGAC
>JABDII010000579.1 GCA_013003805.1 Gemmatimonadales bacterium | reverse complement strand
AAGCGGACGATCGCAGTTCATGCCGGAACCTCCTCTGCGCTTCGGCGACATCGTGATCGTGGGCGGCGGCTGCTATGGGAGGTTCTACACCACGCAGCTGATTGAGGCACGGGAGAACGGCAAGCTCACCTATCGGCACCTCCTGGTTGTCGATCGGGACCCAGATTGCCAGCTCGGACAATCAACGAGCGACCCGGGCGACTACGAGCTCGTGGTGCAAGACTGGGATGTCTTCTTCGATGGGTACTTGATCCAGGCCGCTGAAGAGAACAGCGTCCCACCAAACAGCGTCATCGTTCCCTCACCGTTGATGCCCCACCTCATGTACCGCTGGCTCCTCAGGCGAGCGCAGGCGCGCTGGCCGGACCGGACCGTCGAGACGGGGTCGCTCGAGAAGAGGATCGGGACACCGTATGAGACGACTGCTCCAGACCTCACTCGCTACGTCTCGTACGCCGACTGGATTTGTCCCACCCACTGTATCGAACCGGCCGTCTGTCCGGTCATCAAGGCCCCCCGGACCTGGGAGATGAGCGAGGCCTTGGAGAAGTATGTCGGCTGCAGCCGCCGAGCGGACGGCCCGGTGCTGTTCGTGTGCCGGCACCAAGTGCACGGGGTAGGGGCCTTTACCGTGGCCGAGGTGCTCGCCGGAGATCAGCGGGTGCAGCAAGCGGGGGCAGGCGGCGGCGCGGTCGACGTGATCGTGGGAACCATCTCGGCGTGCCACGGGGCGGTGAATGCACTCCACATAGGCGCGCTCAGCGCTTTGGGGAACCCTTGAGCGTTCTATATTAGGAGACTCTGACGCGACGCCGAGCGCCGGTCGGGTGACGCTGACTCAACCAGGAAAGCCAGGAAGACCATCCTATGGACAACCCCACCAACCAATTCGATGTGGTCATCGTCGGCGCGGGCCCCGCCGGCCTCTGCGCCGGTATGTACGCGGGGCGCGGCATGCTCAAGGCCGTAGTGCTCGAGCGCGGGGTTCCCGGCGGTGAGCTCCTGAATACTGAGCTCATCGAGGACTACATTGGATTCGAGAGCATCCTCGGACGTGACCTGGCCGAAAAAATGGCCGAACACGCCAAGAAATTTGGCGCAGAAATCCGGCAGGAGACCGTCGAGGCCATTGAGAAGATGGCCGACGGCACGTTCGAGGTGCGCACTTCGAAGGAAACCATCTATCGCGCTCCAACCGTCATCATCACCGCCGGCGGCACCCCGAACAAACTCGGTGTCCCTGGCGAGCAAGAATATGCCGGACGCGGCGTGTCGTATTGCGCCGTGTGTGATGGGGCTTTCTTCAAGGGTGAGACGATCGTCGTCGTCGGCGGCGGCGATGCTGCCGTCGAAGAGGCCGACTATCTCACCCGCTATGCCGAAAAGGTGTATCTCATTCACCGACGCGATGAACTTCGCGCCTCGAAGCTCCTCCAAGAGCGGCTGCTCGCGAATCCCAAGGCCGAGGTGATCTGGAACAAAGTCGTGAAGGAGATCAAGGGGGGGCCGCAGGGGATGACTGAGGTCATGTTGGAAGACACGGTCACCAAGGAGCACAGTGCTCTGCCGGCCACGGGCTGCTTCATCTTTATCGGCTTCACGCCGAATTCAGGCCTCATCAAGAGCCACTTCGATCATGACCCGAGCGGCTACATTATCACCGACGACCGCATGATGACGTCGATTCCGGGCCTCTTCGCGGCCGGCGATCTCCGGGTTCAGCTAACTCGACAAATCACGACGGCGGTGGGCGACGCAACCACCGCGGCCATCGCGGTGGAAAAATATCTGAAGGAAGCGGTCGAGGTAGGATGAGCACCGCACCTGAGATCGTCACCATTCCCAATGGACAGTTCCTCCAGAACTGCCTACTGGTGGCCGACCCCGACGCGAAACGGGCGGCGATCGTCGACCCGGGTGAGGAGGCGGACCGCTTCTTGGCTGAACTCGAGCGCCGGAGTTGGACTCTCGAGGCCATATGGCTCACCCACGCCCACATCGATCACGTCTTAGGCGTCCACGCCGTG
>JABDII010000574.1 GCA_013003805.1 Gemmatimonadales bacterium | reverse complement strand
GCAGTGCCTTGAGTGATTCCCCGGCCACGTACGGCATGACATAGTAGAGGAAACCGTCCGCTTCGCCTGAATCGTGGAGTGGCAGGATGTGAGGATGGGTAAGCTTGGCGGCAATCTCGATCTCGCGGAGAAATCGTTCGGGACCGATGGCAGTGGCGACTTCGGACCGCAGGACTTTGATCGCGACCTTCCGATGATGCTTGAGATCCCGCGCCAGATGGACAGCCGCCATCCCGCCGCGGCCAAGCTCCCGCTCGAGCGCGTATTGACCGGCGAGAGCCTCTTGCAAGGCCCGTAACTCAGGGGTCTCGGTCCTAGGCGCCATGATCGCGGGCGCCGCTCCTTTCTTCCTGCATCAGAGCCAGAAAGCGGGGATCATCCCGTATCGCGTCGAGATCAGGATCGTTCGCGATCCATTCCTTGTCCCCGAATCCGCCTCGCACAGCCTTCTCCAACAAGTCCAGCGCCTCGTCTCTGAGCCCATGCACGCTATACGCGCAGGCGATGGCGTACTGGACCACGGCATCGTTGGGGTCGATGGTGAGGGCACGTTCAGCCCATTCGACTCCCTCGGCTCCCCGATCCAACCGCATGAGGACGCCCGCACCGAGAGTCACCGCTCGGGCGTCGCCCGGATTGAGTTCCAAATGCTCCTCGATGACCCTCAATGCCCGCTCGTAGGCTGCCCGGGCCTCGGCATCGTCCCCCATCGCAGCGTAGGATTGAGCTGCCAAGAGCCGTGCCTCATAGTCTTCCCGAACCTCGCAGGCTTGCTCGAAGAGTGCGGCCGATTCGGCAAACTTCCCCTCATGAAACCGCGTCCGAGCGAAGAAGTACTTGGCCTCAAAGAGCTGCGGGTCCAGTTGAATTGCGGTCTGAAATTCACGTTCTGCCTCATCATACTTCTTGCTCAAGCTCACCGCGAGGCCTCGCGCGGCATGTGCTTCTGCTGAGTCAGGATCGAGCTCGAGGGCCCGTCTGCTTGCGACGACGGCCTGCCTGAGGTTGGACTCGCTGGAATCGAAGTACATGTACAGGAAGGAATAGCAATCGGCCATGCCGGCGAAGGCACGTGCATACTCTGGGTCGATGTCGATCGCCTTCACGAACATATCCCGAGCATACTCCAGGGCCTTGTGCTGGAAGCGGCGGAAGAACTGCCGCCCCCGTAGGTAATGCACATAGGCGTCGACATTGGCGGTTCGAGCAGATGCAATGGCCTGCTCCTCGTCTTTCGTCAACACACCCCGAAGCGCGCGCACGATGTTCTGCGCGATCTCGTCCTGAATGGCGAAGACATCCTCCATATCCCGGTCGTATCGCTCCGACCACAGGTGATACCCGTCCGCCACGTTGATCAGCTGGGCCGTGGCCCGAAGACGATTTCCCGCAACGCGCACGCTTCCCTCCAACACGCTCAGCACGTTCAGTTGGCGGCCTACGGCACGGATGTCCTCTTGCGTCTCCTTGAACGCAAATGAAGAAGTTCGCGCCGCAACCCGGAGCCCCCGGACCTTGCTCAGGGCGTTGATGATCTCTTCGCTGATCCCGTCGCTCAAATATTCATTTTCAGGATCGGCACTCTGGTTGGCGAAGGGGAGCACGGCAATCGACTTGGCCCGCGACTCCTCCATGGCTGCGCCCTCCCCACGGAGGGCGGCCGCAAAATCGTTCAGGCCGGCGAAGCGATCCACTTTTTCCTTGGCGAGGGCCTTGGTCACCGCACGCGTAACATGCCGGGGAAGCTCTGGGCGCAGCGCCGTGAGCGAGGGGACGACGTCTATCATATGGCGCGCCAGGACGGCGCGCGCCGTCGGTGCCGTGAACGGAGGTTGTCCGCCGAGCATCTCATACACGACACAGCCCAAGGCATAGAGGTCGCTTCGTCCGTCGATCTCTTCCTCCGCGCTCGCCTGCTCCGGACTCATGTAGGCCGGCGTGCCCACGGCCCGGCCCGATTCCGTCAGGCGGCCCCCGACCGATGCCGTAACGGCTCGCGCGACCCCGAAATCGGCGACCACAGCGTGCCCGCGTTCCAGGAGAATGTTCTCGGGCTTGATGTCGCGATGGACGACGCCTTGACTGTGCGCGTAGTCGAGCGCCTCTGCTACCTCACAGGCAATCCGGAGCGCATCTTCCAGCGGGAGGTGCGACTCCTGCTCGACCCGCTCGCGCAAGGACTCCCCCTCGACGAACGGCATGACGTAGAAAATGAACCCCGCCGCCTCGCCGGAGTCGTAGAGCGGAAGGATATGGGGATGGGTAAGCTTGGCAGCGATCTCGATCTCGCGCAGGAATCGCTCGGGTCCAACGGCCACCGCGACTTCTGGTCGGAGCACCTTGATGGCCACCGGGCGGTCGTGCTTCAGATCGCGGGCCAGGTAGACGACAGCCATGCCGCCGCTGCCCACTTCCCGCTGGAGCGCATAGCGACCAGCCAGCGCTTGCAGGAGGCCGGAGAATCCGGAGGAGGCGGCCTGGGTCACCAGAGTGAGGGTCGGAGTGTAACGGACAGCGAGGGAACTCGTCCCCTAGCCCTACCCCTCGACTCCCGGCTCACGACTCCGGGTTTCCTCTTCCCGTATGATCACACAGCGGTGGCACATCGGACAGGAGACCTCTTGGACCATCATCTCGTCCAGGGCCACGGGAGTGCGCAGGGTCAGCGGCTTGTCGCAGCGGGGGCATATGGGACTCCCCCCCTCCAGCACGATCTCCCGGATGGCCACTGCTTCATCCCTGTTGTACGTCGCGGGTGTGTCGTGAGTTGACATCTCAGCTCAGTCCTTCATGGTTGAACCGCACTCTCCCAAGTTTAATAATCACAGAGTAGCGTGAAAACCAGGTGAAGAGACCCTGAAACCGGTTTCACAGCCCCAAACGCGCCTTCCGTCACACTGGCCCAGGAGTGGCCCCATGCCGTGGATCACACAGATCGAGGTCGAGGACGCCACCGGCTTCCTCAAACGTCAGCTCGATGACGCCATCCGGCGGGCGGGCCGGGTATGGCACATCGTCCATGTCATGAGCCTCAATCCCAGGGTCATGAAGGGGAGCATGGACTTCTACGCCACAATCATGTTCGGACCGTCTCCGCTC
>JABDII010000568.1 GCA_013003805.1 Gemmatimonadales bacterium | reverse complement strand
CGACCCATGGTGCAGCGCTGGATCGTCGACCAGCTGCGGCACTGGGTCGAGGCGCTGGGGGTGGACGGCTTCCGCATCGACTTCGCGGGACAGATAGACGAGCAGACGCTGCGCCGAGTCAAGCAAGAGCTTCCGGAGGATCTCATCATCTATGGGGAGGCGTGGATCGCGCCGAGCGACCCGGACGTGCAGGCCAACCCCGACTGGGCGTGGTACAAGGCCGACGCGCCAATCACGTTCTTCCAGGACGACGCGCGCAATGCCATGAAGGGCAGCCCGTTCGACGTGAACGACCTCGGGTGGGCAGGCGGCGACGGCTCAGCCCGGGACGCCGTCATGCTGGCACTCCCCAACGACTACGATGAAGAGCCGCGCACCACGAACGGGATCTCCTACCTGGACATCCACGACAACTGGGCCCTGGCCGATCGATACGCCGTGAACGATCACAACGGGCTCGGCGGTGTCGACCTGGGCGCCATGCGGATTGCAGCTGGTCTGCTGCTCACTTCGGCCGGGCCGGTCGTGATCCACGGGGGCACCGAGATGCTCCGCTCCAAGGGGCTGGCACCGGAAGAGGAATTCGAGGTGGAAGCGGCCGGCGGCACGATCCGGTTCAAGGGCCGGGACGACACCTACAACCTCCGGGCGCCGAACCGTTTTCTCTGGAGCAGCCTTGCCCCTGGCTCGGATCACGCCGCGATGCGGGACTACTGGCGAGGACTCCTGACGCTCCGCATGTCCGAGCACGGCGAGGTCTTCCGCGTGGCCGACGCGCCGGAGGGACACTACCGCTGGATCACTCCGGACGCCCCGACGCTCCTGGGGTACGTCGTCGGCGAGCGGGTCCTGGTCCTGGCCAACAGCGGCGAGGACGAAGGCGTGTTCCGCTTCGAGCTTCCCGACGGCCTCTGGCGGCAGGTTGGCGACCGTGAGAACGTGAACCTCGACGGGGTGGGTGGAGAGTTCGCACGCCTCGACGGAGGCGCACACGAAGTGCGCGTGCCGGGAGGGGCGTTTCTGGTGTGGGTAGCGGCCCGATGACCCCGGTTGCGTGATCTCGCGCTGCGAGTGCGGCAGGTGCCCGAAACCCCCTTACGCGTTGCCGGAGATCACCAAAACAGCACGTACAGCGCGGCAGTGGCAACGACCACCAGCACGCCGCCGACCTTCGCACCGCGACTCGGCGTCAGGTCGATGGCGGGCGCGTCAGGCATGACCGCTGGAGTAGCAAGCGGGCGCCAGAGCGTCAGGACGGTCATGAAGAGCGCCAGCACCAAGAAGGTGATCATCATGTGGTGGAGAAACGCCACGTCCGGAAGGCTCCAGAGCAAGAGCCCGTAGACCGGGATCCCGAGCAGCATCGCCCACGAGGCCGCCATGGGCGGCGTCTTCTTCCAGAACAGGCCGAAGAAGAAGCACGCCACGATCCCCGGCGAGATGAAACCCCAGAACATCTGGATGTACTGGAAGACGCTCCCGGCGCGGGCGACCAGGGGTGCCCAGAGGCAACCGACCACGACGAGAGTACCCGTGGCGATGCGCCCGATCTTGACGAGCTGGGCCGATGGGGCGGCGCCCTTTTTGACGTGTCTCTGGTAGATGTCGACGGTGAAGATCGTGGCCGCCGAGTTGAGCATCGAGTCCAGGCTGCTCATCACGGCGCCGAACAGGGCGGCGAACATGATCCCGGTGAGCCCGACCGGTAGAATCTCCCGGATCATCACCGGGTAGGCCTGGTCGGGGTTGGTGATGGCGTCGCCATAGAGTTCCGCCGCCATGATACCCGGGAAGACGATGATGAAGGGGATGACGAGCTTGAGTGTCGCGGCCAAGACGATGCCGCGCTGCCCGTCCTTGAGGCTCCGAGCACCCAGCGTGCGCTGCGTGATGAACTGGTTCATGCCCCAGTAGAACAGGTTCGGTATCCACAGCCCGCCGATGAAGACCGCCACCCACGGCATCTCGGGGTGGTTCCAGGGGAGAACCGTGTGGAGCTTGTCCTGGCCGAGCTCGAAGAAGGCGCCGACGCCCCCCACAGCCTGGAAGCCTAGGACCGTCACCAAGACGCCACCAAGGATCAGCGACACCCCCTGGATGAGATCGCTCCACACCACTGCCTTGAGCCCGCCGTAGACCGTGTACAGCCCGGCGAGAATACCGATGGCCCAGATGCCCAGGAGCGTGTCGATGCCGAACACCGCCTCCAGAGCGAGCGCACCGGAGTAGAGCACCGTGGCCAGGGCCACGAACACGTACGCCAGCATCATGAACGTCGCCATGATGGTCCGCGCCGTGACGTCGAACCGGTACTCGAGGAACTCCGGCATGGTGTAGATGCCGGACCGCAGGAAATGGGGCAGGAAGAAGAAGGCGACGATGATCAGCGTCACCGCGGCCATCCACTCGTAGCTGGCGATGGCCAGGCCGATCTCGAACCCGCGTCCTGCCTGACCGACGAAGTGTTCTGTTGAGATATTCGACGCGATGAGAGAGAAGCCGATCAGCCACCAGGTGAGCCTGCGTCCGGCAAGGAAGTAATCCTCTCCGGTGTCCTCCTTGCGCGACGCGTAGAGCGAAACGCCGATGACGAAGGCAATGAAAAGGACGAACGCGACGACGTCGAACCAGGCGAGTTGCATGCTGTCAGCTCATCGGGCTAAGGGAGTAGGGGAGCCGTGCTCCCGGCGATCCTGAACTTGGGCGCGTCGGTGTCGGCCATGACGATGCGTCTGCCCGCCACAAACAGTGCCGCCCGTACCCGCCCAGCTGCTACGAACGGCTCTTCATACCGAATTGCTTCGGCTCCGGGATCGCTCCCGTCGGTCGTCACGTGAACTTCGCTCGTCTCCACGTCGCTACCGACGGAGCTGGCCGCGGTCAACACGCGTACACGCTCTCCGTCGCGGACCACGCACAGAGCGTACACCGCACCTCGTGGCCTCCTGGCCTCCGACTGGACCAGAATGTTGGCGATGCCCGCTTCGGACGAGAACGGGTTCGCGCCCACCAGCGTCACGTCGCCGGTACCACCGAAGAACACGTTCTCCCATGCATCGGGGACGGTGGTCCCGAGGGAATCCCGGAGTTCCGCCCGCAAGAACGCGACGTCCTTGCCGTCCAGGGCAAAGGGACGCCCACCTTCGTCCAGCCAGAGATCCATCCGCTCCACCGATCCCGGCGTCCGCACCGCATGCCTAACCGTCTCTCGTCCGTCGATGTAGCCTATCGCTTCCAAAGTCCCCGGGCGGAAGCGGCCGAGGTCAAACGTGAACGGTGGATGCGCGAGGTGCATCGAGATCCGATCCGAGTCGGGCCGTCGCCGCTCGACCAACTTGCCGTCGAGGTGGAGAGCCACTTCGTCGCAGTTACTGAAGACCCGAACGTTCGGGTTCGAGTCGGGTGTCCAGGAGTTGGCGATGAACACCATGGGCCCCGACTCCGCATTGCGCAGGTCTTCATCCGCGGGGCGCTGGCTTCGGAAGAACCAGTACGAGAGCTTGGGGAGCCGAAAGAGGTCCATCGAGCCGGAGGACTCGATGTCCGGAGCGTAGCCCCGGTTGTAATCAAACATCACCCACAGGCCATCGGCGAACGCGATGGTCTTGCGATTGTCGTTGTGTGCTTCCTGAAAGTTGGTCGCCTGCTGCAGGAGGGCGGCCTCACCGTGCCAGCGCAGTTGTCGGCTGTTGGCCTCATCCGGCGCCAGGTCGGCCCAGGCCTCCTGCTCGAGCCCGGCATTCTGGGCGTAGTATTCCCAGTCGCCGTACTCGCTGACCACGCAGGGACGATCGGTAACGTCCCGACACCCGCCATGCTGCCGGGCCTGGATGAACACGTCGTAGCCCTCCGTCCAGCCGCAGGTGTAGCACTGGTCACCCGGATACTCCTCGTGCGCGATGGCGTGCGTGGTGCGGATGAACTCGTCGGGCATGGCGCTCTCGTTGAGCGAAACCTCCCACAGGATGACGCACGGATGGTTGCGGTCCCGCCGGAGGAGGCGGCGGCAGTTCTGGTACTGGATCTCGGTGAATGCGGGGTCATCCCGGTTGAAGAATTGCCAGCCGGGGATGCAGTCCATGACGACGATGCCGAGTTCGTCGCAGGCGTCCATGAACGCGGGGGCGTGCGCGTAGTGCGACAGCCGGACGTAGTCGAACCCGGCGTTCTTGATCTTCCTGGCGTCCCTATACTGGGCCGCATCGGAGAGCGCATACCCCACGTACGGGTACTCCTGGTGCCGGTTCGTTCCCCTGAGGAACATCCCCTCTCCGTTGATCCGGAAGCCCTCCGCCGAAATCTCGATGCGCCGGATCCCGATGCGGGTGGCCTGCTCGTCGACGACCATTCCGTCTTCGATGATCTCGGTGTGCAGCATGTAAAGATCGGGTCTCGCCGGACTCCAGAGCCCCGGTGAGAGCACCGGGAGATCCTGGAGCACCTCCCGGTCCTCACCGCTGTCCAGGCGCACCAAATCGGAGAACGCCTCGGCCACGACCCGCTGCTCCCCGCTCACGAGCAGCGCCCGCACCCGGAACCCGCGGGGACCTGGGCCGTCGTTCCGTACATGGACCTGCACACGCACCGTGGCCGCCTCGGGGGATACGTCCGGATAGGTCACGAAGACACCGCCGCTGGCCGGTTTATCCGCCATGATGGGGTCGGTGATGTGGAGCGGGTCCTTCAGGATCAAGTGGACGTTCCGGTACAGGCCGTGGTACGGATTGAAATCGAGCTCTGGGAGCGGTTTCGGGCCGGTCACCGGGTTGTCGCGGTTGTCGAGGCGGACGGCGAGGAGGTTCTCCTCGCCCGAGACGACCCGGCTCGAAATGTCGAAGCCGAAGGGCAGCCAGCCTCCCAGGTGTCGACCCAGGTAATCTCCGTTGAGCCAGACATCGGCCACGTTCATGGCGCCGTCAAACTTCAGAAACAGCTTGCGCCCCGCGCTCTCCCGGCTCACGAGGAAACGCTTGCGGTACCAGCAGGTCCCCTGCCACTGGTAGGTGTCGCTGCCCGGTTCGCCCGTCACGAGGCTCTCGATGCGTGCCGTGTGGGGAAGCGTCGCCGCGTTCCACGCACCGTCGTTGAACGAGCCGCGGTGGGCGCCGTCGACATCGCCTAGGAGGAACCGCCACCCGGGATTGAAGTCCACGTGGGACGAGCCTTGTCGGAGCCCCGACAGCAGGGGCGGTGGCAGCGCCGGGTGGACCGCCAGAGCAACGCCCGCCGCGGTCGCATGCTTCACGAAGTCGCGTCTCTTCATAAAGGACGACTGGCAGGGTCTCCTCGGTGCGACAGGCGCACGGGCTACCCTACCGTGGGTGGAGGTGGTGGCCGCTCG
>JABDII010000546.1 GCA_013003805.1 Gemmatimonadales bacterium | reverse complement strand
GGGGCAATGGAAATCGCGACACGATGGGCACCGCCTCGCGGGCGAGGGGCTCCCGGACCAGCCCGGCCGTTGACCCCGAGAGCGCGAGGGTGAGCGTCTGCGTCAGCTGCGCGACACTGGCTCCGGCCTGTGCCGCCCGAACCCGATCGACCTGGAATCCCCATCCCTCTTGTGGGGCCTCGAGCGACCAATCGACGTCGACGACCCCATCCGTATGTTCGAACACTGCCCTGACGCGCCGGGCTGCCTCGATGCGAGTCGAATCGTCCGCGGCATAGACCTCGGCCACCAAGGTGGAGAGCACTGGGGGGCCCGGAGGGATCTCCGCAATCTTGGCGCTTGCATCGTAGCGCTGGGCAATGGAATCGACTCCGGGGCGCACCGCGACGGCGATCTCGTGACTCTGCCGGTCCCGATCGTGCTTGGGTAGCAGGTTGACCTGGACATCGACAACGTTGGCGCCCCGGCGGAGGAAGTAGTGTCGAACCAAACCGTTAAAGTTGAACGGCGCCGCGAGCCCGGCATATACCTGGGAAGTCTGCACTTCAGGAATGTGGCTGACGTACGCCGCAACTTCTTGTCCGAGTGCGTTCGCCGTTTCGAGCGTCGCACCTTCAGGAAGGTCGAGGACAACCTGAAATTCACTCTTGTTGTCGAACGGCAGCATCTTGACCTCGACCACCTTCGCGAGCACGAGCCCGCAGGAGAGGACGAGGAGTCCGACGACCGTCACATAGAAGACGTTTCGCCGCTTCGGCTGGTCCATGAGCGGTTGCATGATGCGAGTGTACCAGAGCCCGAAGCGCGACTCTTCTTCGGGTTCGTGCGCGAGGTCGGCTTTGGGGTGAGTCACAGCCACATGCCCACGGAGGAGCCGCAGCGCCAGGTACGGAGTGATCATGAAGGCCACTGCCAACGAGGCCAGCATGGCCGCGGAAGCACCAATCGGGATCGGGCGCATGTACGGCCCCATGAGGCCCGAGACAAACGCCATCGGGAGAATGGCCGCGATCACCGTGAAGGTCGCTAGGATAGTCGGGTTTCCCACCTCGTCGACGCCTTCCACTGCGGCAACTTCCGGCGTGCGTCCTCCCATCTGGAGATGGCGATAGATGTTTTCCACCACGACGATGGCGTCATCTACCAGGATGCCAATGGAGAAGATCAAGGCAAAGAGGGTGATGCGGTTCAGCGTATAGCCCAGGGCATAGTACACGAAGAGGGTGAGGGCCAGCGTCACCGGGACCGCCACTAGCACGATGAGCGCCTCGCGCCACCCCAGGAAGATGCCGATGAGCACCGTGACCGATATGGTGGCAATGAGCAGGTGCAGGATGAGCTCGTTCGCCTTTTCGCTGGCGGTCTCGCCGTAGTCGCGGGTTATCTCGAGAGCGACATCGTTGGGAACGAGTCGGGCTCGCGCCGCCTCGACTCGATCCAGTACGGTGTGTGCGATCGCGGTGGCGTTGGCGCCGGGTCGCTTGGCAACGGCGAGCGTCACAGCGTGTTCGATTCCACCGTCCCTCCCCCGGTGGGACACATAGTGTTCCACCTCGCCGAAGGTGTCCTCGAGTGTCGCCACGCTGCCCAAGTACACGGGCCCACCTCCCCGGCTACTCACGACGACCGATTCCAGATCTCGAACGGTCCGGATCGGCGCACCGATGTCCACCTGATACACGGCATTGGCTGACGCGAATTCGCCGGCCCGGAGACGCGCATTGGCGCCCCGGAGTGCCAACGCGACCTCTCCTGGAGTGACCCCATTGGACGCGAGGCGACCAGGGTCGAGGGTCACCCGTAAGGTCCGGGGCTTCCCGCCCACAACGAAGGTTTCGGACACGTCCGGGATCGTCCGGATTTCGTCTTCCAGGTGGGTCGCGATGAGCCGGAGCTCATCCGAACTGTAGCGAGTGGCATGGAGGGTAAGCGTCAGAATCGGGACATCATCGATGCTGTGAGGCTTCACCAATGGAGGAAGCGCCCCAGGCGGGGCCTGGTCCATCGCGGCAAAGAGCTTCGCGTGCACCTTGCTGACACTGAGATCCTGATCCTCACCCACCTCGAACCGCACAGTAACGAGTGTCATGCCGTCCCCGGACATTGCGTACACATACTCGACACCGGGGATTTCCCACATGCGCTTTTCGATCGGACGGGTCAGGAGGTTTTCGACTTCCGATGGCGTCGCGCCAGGAAATGTCGCCATGACGTCGATCATGGGAACCGAGATCTGGGGCTCCTCCTCGCGCGGAGTGCCGAGCAGGGCGAGACCGCCAACCGCTAACGAAGCAAGCGTGACCAGGGGAGTCAGCTTGGATCGGAGGAAGGCGTTCGCCACATTCCCAGCGATGCCCATCAGCCTACCTCACTGGTCGGGACCTGAAGAACGA
>JABDII010000523.1 GCA_013003805.1 Gemmatimonadales bacterium | reverse complement strand
GGGGGGGGAGCTTCGGGGTCAGCCAGCACACACAACGCCAGGGCACGAATCCGCAGTGCCTCGACCGCTGTGGCCTTCCAACTCATCTCAAGTGCCCCTTTGGACCGGCTCGGGCGCCAACTCACCGATAGAGGATTCCATTCCGAGACGTTCCCCGACCCAGTCCCAGTTCACAAAGACCAAGAGCAGCAGCGCGCTCACAAAGGTCAGGTTCATGCTGAACGCGATGCCGATATGAAGGGCGAACGCGGCAGGAACCAGGATGCGTCGCGCGATGGGAGAGAACAAGACGAGGACGAAGCCGAGTTCGAGAACCAGGGTGAGTGCCGCAACCGTGACTGCAACACCAGGATGATCTGCGATCCACAATCCCACGCTGTGATAGACGGCAAAATCAGGATCCTCCACCAAGTACACGATCCAGCGCCGGACATTATCCGCCGAGACCCAGGCGAATCCAGACCGCTTGAGCTTCGCAATGGCGGAGAACAGATATACTTGAGCCAGGAGCAGCTGGATGAGACGGAGCTGCCAGGAATAATCCAATGCCGGGGAGGCCTCCTGCCGAAGAGTCCGCGGGCGCACCAGCGCGAGCCGATCGCCCGAGCGCGCGAACGAGAGGACTACGAGGGCCACGACGGGGAGGGTGAGGCCCCTCGCAAACGGATACGGCAGCCAGATGATCGATTCGAACGGTGCGAGGTGGTAGAGCAGCATACCGGCGATGAAGCATGATATCCGCGTGCCCACGCCAAAGAGCGCGCCCAGGAGGGCGAGCACCGCAGCCCACTGGAGTACCGCCTCCATTCCCGGGTGTCCGGGAAAAATCAGGAACCGCCACTGCGCGCCCGCGTCGACGCGGGAAAAGAACTCCGGGGGAAGACCGGAAATCGCCGCAAAATCCCTCGACAAGACGACCCACAGCGCCTGTGTTGCCACCAGTACCCGGGCCATTGCAAGATTGAGCGGTGAACCGTGGGCGAACCAAAACGAGTTCCACCAGCCCCGGAGTCGAGTGGAGGCGATGTTCATTCCGGTCTCGGAAATTCGTGGATGAGCCGCCGCCGGACCTGGCCGGGCTCCCGCCGGCCGCTATCCGCGTTCCAGGATTCCCAGACCACTCGCAGGGCAACAAATGGCTGGGACGGTACCTGGTCCGGGTGGCGCCAGAGCTTTGGGTGGAGCATGTGCTCCGGCGCCTCGAGCGGGCCCAAGAAGCGATGCAGGTACCCGGGCCGCTTCCCTTGACGGGCTTCGACCCGCCCGGCATTGGCCCGCGTCAGGAGGTAGCTGAGCGCGCTGTCCTTCTCGGCGGGTGTGAGTTCCGGCAGCTCGATGCCGAGCCACGCTATCAGCTCTTCCCACTGCAGGGGCTGCCACACGCGGTAATCAATTGGGTGTTCGCGGCCGTCGGCATCCACGCCCAGTGCCCGCGCGTGTCCCAGGATGGGGGAGCGCACATCCGCCATCATGCTCCATGCCGAGAAGGGCCAGAGATCCCGCTGGGAGAGCCCAGCAGTGAAACTGATCGCGACGGCGTAGATCAACAGCAGATTGGTGAGCCGCAACCGTCGGCTCGCTAGGCGCCGCCGCTCAGCCAATACTACCAGGAGCCCGAGCACCACGAAGCCGGCCCATCCCGCGGCCTTTACGAGGTTCTTCACGACTGCAAGGCTACCGCTTGACATGAGAAGTGGCCTGTGGCGCGTGCTTCGCGAAGTGGCGTGCTCCCAGCTTCACGTAGCCACCGCGGCACCGCAGATTCCACCCGTGTGGTGCCTGCTCGAGTACCCCTGACCCCGCCGCACTCTCGACTGCTTCGTAGCCGAGAACCGCGTGGTACGATATTGGGCGGCCGTCGAGCAGCATGGGCTCCTGGTGGTGAGGATGAAGGCCAGCCAGGAAATGCCAGACCTGCTCCACGTCCCATCGTTCGTAGTCCACCATGGCGGCACCCGGCTTGACCCGGGGAGCGGATGTGGCGAGGCTCTCGTCTTGGGAAGTCGCGCCCTTCATTGCACGTTCCAACGAGCCAAGCGCCTTCCGCAACAGCTTGGCGCCGACTTCGGCGCATTGGGTGTGCAGTCGATCGATGCGTTGTCCGCGTGGAAGCGTGAACGACTCCTGAAGCAGAACCGGACCCGCGTCCGCACGGGCGCTCGCCTGATGCACGGTGACCCCAGTCTCGATGTCGCCGCGATAGTAGGTCCAAAAATATGGGTTGGGTCCACGATGGCGGGGGAGCAATGACGGATGGACGTTCAGCGCGCCATCGTGCGGTATCTCGAGGAAGGCGGGTCCGAGCAGCCGTGGGAAGGTGGAGATGCAGATGAGGTCGGGCTCGAGATTCTGGAGTGCTCGAGCGACCGCCGGATCGTCCCCGGATCGCGCCACAAGGCTTGGGA
>JABDII010000517.1 GCA_013003805.1 Gemmatimonadales bacterium | reverse complement strand
GACCTAGGGCCGACGAAAGCTCCGGGCGTAGAACCTTGAGCGCGACCTTGCGATCGTGTCGGATGTCATGCGCCAGATAGACGATGGCCATACCGCCGCTACCGATCTCCCGTTCAATCCGGTAGCGATCGGCCAGGCTTGCCTTGAGACGTGCTACGAGATCCGGCAGAGCGCGCTCCCACGCTGGACATTCACGAAGCTATCGGGGGACAGAATGCGGCGCCAGGAGCCGCCTCGGGACTTGATCCCGCGGCGGCAGGGTCAACTTGCTATTAGGTTATCCATATATTAATATTAGGTATACCTAATTTAACGAGTCGTGATGCCACAAGTCGGAGCCAGGCCAGCCCTGAGTCGTTCGGTCGAAGACTACCTAAAGGCCATCTACCGGCTGGCTCTCCAGGCGAGCCCGGTTGCGACCAGCGATATCGCCCAGGCCCTCGACCTTTCCGCACCCTCGGTGAGCGGCATGGTTAAGCGCCTCTCGGAACAGGGGCTGCTCGAGCATGTGCCGTATAAGGGCGTCGAACTCACCGATCGCGGTCGGCGGGCGGCACTCGGAATGCTCCGGCGCCACCGCATTCTCGAGACCTATCTCGTTGAGAAGTTGGGCTTCACCTGGGACTCGGTCCACCCAGAGGCCGAGCGGCTAGAACATGCCGCCTCGGAATCACTGATAGAGCGCATGGCCCTGACCCTGGGAAACCCGGCGTTCGACCCTCACGGTGACCCGATTCCACAAGCGGACGGTTCCGTAGCCGAGGTCGAGTCGATGCCCCTGACAGAAATTCCCCCGAACTCGACCGTCGAAATCCTCCGCGTCGTGACCAGTGAGCCCAAGCGGTTGCGGTACCTCGCAGAGTTTGGACTCACGCCGGGCAGCATTCTCTATTTAGTCGATCGGCAGCCATTCCACGGCCCGGTTACCGTACGCGTCGGGCGCAAAGATCGGGTCTTGGGTCATGAAATGGCTGCGCTCGTGCTGTGCCGTCCGACCGATGGGGATCAGATCGCATGAGACGGTTCTTCCGCCGCAGGGCCACGGCGGTCCTTGGAGGGGCGGCGGTTGTCCTCGCGGCCGCCTGTGCCGACTTCACGACTGAAGCGCCGCTCGAAGGAGATGTCTTCGACGGGCCACTTCCCGGCCTGACCCCAGAGGAACTCGCGGCCTTCGTTCGTGGTGATGAAGACTTCGGGCGGGCGTTTTCCCCGGCCGAAGGCCTCGGCCCGATCTTCAACAACGTTTCCTGTGCGTCCTGCCATAGCGGCGATGGGCGTGGTAGGGTGGAGAATGCGCTCACCCGATTCAGTCAGGCTGGATCACTCGTCCAGCATCTGGGTGGGCCTCAACTCCAAGACAAGGCGATTCCGGGCGCGGAGGCGGAAGTCTTGCCCGCCGGGGTCGACGTATCAGTGCGGCTGCCACCTCCGGTGTTCGGGGTCGGTCTCATCGAAGCGATATCCGAGGCCGCAATTCTCGCCCTGGCCGATGAGACGGATGCGGACGGCGATGGTATCTCCGGACGTCCCAATTGGGTGACGCCGCCGGCTTTTGTCCCCGCCATGGAGCCCGGCGGAGGGTCCGGTCCCCAGCTGGGGCGGTTCTCACGGAAGGCTCAAGTGTCGAGCCTTCTCCAGCAGACGGTCGAGGCGTATCACCAAGACATTGGTATCACGTCGGACTTCCTGCCGATTGAGAACCAGAATCCCCTCGCCGGCAGTCCCACTGACGCGGCTGATCGTGTCGCCGATCCCGAGATTTCGCAATCGACGGTGCGCGCGGTGGTTCACTACATCCGCACACTGGCTCCTCCGGCTCCAGGGGCGGACACCCCTGAACGGATGAGGGGCAGGGCCCTCTTCGTTCAGCTCAATTGCTCCGGTTGCCACGTGCCCCAGCTCATGACCGGGCCCAATCCGATCGCGGCGCTGGCGCGCCAACCCGTGACCCTGTATTCCGATCTCCTGCTGCATGACATGGGCGACGATCTCGCGGACAACCGTCCGGACGGCAGCGCCAACGGCCGGGAGTGGAGAACGGCGCCGCTTTGGGGACTGCGACTGATGCGGCAATTCCTGAACGGGGACGCGTTTCTCCTGCACGATGGTCGCGCCCGAACAATTGAAGAGGCCATCCTACTCCACGGAGGTGAGGCACAAGCGGCGCGGGATGGCTTTGCTGCTCTCGGTCCTGGAGAGCGCACCGCCGTCCTGGACTTCGTGGGATCGCGGTGAGTCCCATGGATCGGCGTGAGTTTGTGATTCTGGGCCTCGGAACGATGGCGGGCATGTTGACCGGGTGCTCGTCGCTCGTTGCGACTCCTGTCACACCCGTCGCAGGGAAGGTTCGGCTTACCGTGCGCAACTTCCCCGCGCTCTCCCGACCGAGAGGCGCCCTGAAGATCCTACCCCAGGGGCAGGAGACCCCGTTGTATGTCCTAGCTGAGGATGACGGAGGGTACGCGGTGCTGTCTCCCATTTGCACCCACTTGGGGTGCACGGTGGATGTCGACGGTGCCACCCTGCTTTGCCCCTGCCACGGGTCGACGTATGACCGCAGGGGACGCGTTCTCCGCGGGCCAGCCGAGCGGCCGCTCAGACGGTATCCATCGCACCTGAGCGATGGAGTGCTCGAGATCGATCTGAGGGAGGCAGCCTGATGCGGTCGATCGCGCTTCTCGCTGGTGCGGCCCTGCTGCTGGTGCCGGCACTTAAGGGGCAGGACACGACCCAGGCGGCGCCGGAGCGTCCGTTTGTCACGGGTGGGGTCTATGACAAACCGTACTTGACGCGGCTGCTTGGCCGGACGGCGTTGGGTGGCTATGCCGAGGCGCACGCGCGGCTCGAGCGCGCCGATGGAGCCACGGAGGAGTTTGGGTTTGAGGCCAAGCGGTGGAACATCTTCGCATCCACGCAGGTCAGCGACTTCGTTCGCATCGCGGCCGAGGTGGAGTTCGAGGACGGTGCCGAAGAGATCAAGCTCGAGTTTGCGGCGATCGATGTCAGCATCAGTCGGCAGCTCACCCTTCGAGCCGGCATGCTCCTCTCACCGCTCGGCCGGTTCAATTTGGCGCACGACAGTCCCCAGAATGAATTCACCGATCGCCCGCTGGTCTCCACGGAGCTGCTGGGGGTTGCGCTTTCGGAACCCGGTCTTGGCGTACTCGGGCTGTTTCCGCTCGGCGCGACTGGGCGCATCACCTATGAACTGTACGCGGTCAATGGGTTCGACGACGGCCTGATCACCGACTCGCCGGATGGAACCAGGATCCCACGCGGGCGCGGCAATTTTGAGGACAACAATAACTCACCGGCTGTCGTCGGCCGCATGGCGTGGAGCCCCCGACTCGGGCTCGAATTTGGCGTTTCGGCACACCATGGAGCGTACAACGTATTCGAGTCCGAAGGAACGCCGGTGGATCAGAAGCGGATGCTCACTATTTGGGTATTCGATGCTGAGGTGGAAGCAGCCGGGTTTCGGGTGATGGGAGAAGCGTCAACCACGAGTATCGATGTCCCGTCAGGCCTTCGCGGAATCTTCGCCTCGGGACAACGCGGGTTCTATCTCGAGGCTGTGCGAGACTTCGGACGCGGGTGGGTCCGTACTATGCCGCGATCCTTCTTTTCAGCCGGTGGGCGGATCGACGTGGTGGATTTCGACCGTGACTTAGATGGCGACACCATCCATCGCTACACAGCGGGATTCAATTTTCGTCCTACGAGGGATACCGTTCTCAAGCTCAACTACTTCCGCGGCACGGTGCGAGACCGCTTCAACAATCCCACTGAGGAGGCCGGGTTCTTGTTCTCGGTCGCCACCTACTTCTAGTCCCATGGGTGTCGTGTGTCGATAGCTTTTGCTGACAACGCGCGGGGAGATTCTGTCTGATGGTAGATCCCGGACTCGCGCTGCTGCTGTTTGCCCTCGTGGTCGTGGCCCTGGCGCTCGTGGTCTGGCCGCGGCAAGGGCTCGCTCCCCGCCTCATGCGACGCTGGCGAATGACCGAGCGGGTGCGCATCGAGGACGCGCTCAAGCACCTCTACAATGCGGAGCTCGCCCGCCAGGCGGGGACCGCGTCCAGCTTGGCAGGCGCGCTTCAAATCTCCCCCTCCCGTGCTGTCAAGGTCATGGCGCGGCTGGAGACACTCGGCTTCGCCCAGTCAGCAGCTGATGGACTTCGACTCACCGACAACGGCCGCGCATATGCACTCCGCATTCTCCGAACCCATCGACTGTGGGAACGCTACTTGGCCGACCGCACCGGCATGGCCCCAGTGGATTGGCACGACGACGCCGAGGTGAAGGAACACCGTCTCTCGACTGAGCAGACCGAAGACCTCGCGTCCCGGATGGGCCAGCCACTCTACGATCCCCATGGCGATCCCATTCCAACCGCCACGGGTGAGCTGCCCGCCGTTCCCGGCGTCCCGTTGACTGCCCTCGAGCCTGGGCTCACCGCCACGATTGTGCACTTGGAAGACGAACCCCGTGAGGTCTTCGACCGCATCCTGGCGGAAGGGCTCGCGCCCGGCATGCCGATCGAGGTGATGAGCGTCGACGCGTCCGGTATCCAATTCAGAACAGATGGACGGGAGCATGAGCTCCTACCCGTGGTGGCCGCGAATGTGACGGTCGTGCCGAAGCCGACGCTGGAGGTTGCCGCCGTACCCCAGCGGAACCTGACAGACCTAGAGACCGGGGAGGTCGGGACGGTTATCGGAATCTCTCCGGCATGCCAAGGAGCCCAACGCCGCCGGCTCCTCGACCTGGGCGTAGTTCCGGGAACCGAGATCGAGGCCGAGATGGTGAGTGCGGCGGGCGATCCGGTCGCGTATCTGATTCGCGGCGCGATGATCGCCCTCCGGCATCATCAGGCTGAATGGATCCTGATCGAACCGAGCGGGGTTCCCGCGGCGCAGGGCAATGGGAATCGCTAGTTCCGCGTCGTGCCGGGGTTGCGCCGCTGATCGGACTGCGTCGCTGGTCCAGCTTGGCGTCCGTCCGGACAAGTGGGACTATTTCGTCGCCCTGGCCGGTAACCCGAACACCGGCAAGAGCACCGTCTTCAATGCCCTGACCGGTCTCCGGCAGCACACCGGAAACTGGCCGGGCAAGACCGTGGTCCGCGCCGAGGGCGCCTTCAACAATGAGGGGAAGCGGGTCAAGCTGATCGACTTGCCCGGCACCTACTCACTTCAGGCGGGCAGCACCGACGAAGAGGTCGCGCGTGACTTCCTGCTCTTCGGACGGCCGGATGTCACCGTCATCGTGGTCGACGCAACTCGGCTCGAGCGCAATCTCAATCTGGTCATCCAGGTGCTCGAGATCACCGACCGAGTGGTCGTGTGTCTCAACCTCATGGACGAGGCCCGGCGGCGAGGCATCGGGGTCGATGCCAAGAAGCTCGCGCTGGAACTCGGGGTCCCCGTCGTGCCCACCGCGGCAAGGAGTGGCGAGGGAATTCCCGAGCTACTCGCGGCCATTGACAAGGTTGCGACCGGGCAGAGCGAGCCGCGGCCGTTTCGAATTCATGAGCTTCCCCCGGATGTCGAAGGCGCGGTTCAGGAGCTGGTTCCCGCCGTCCGGCAAACCTTCCCCGAACTCCCAAACGCACGGTGGGTCGCCCTTCGTCTTCTGAACGCCGACGAGCGCATCATGTCGGCGGTTCGATCCGGCGAGATCGGGGCGCTCAGCGAGGGGGTCGTCCAGTCTGCAGAGGCCTGGGACGCCGACGGCCAAGCGGTGGTCCTCGTCGAGGGCCATCAGGACCTCCTGGACACGGCAGCAACGCTGCGGTGGCAACTCAGCCCCACTTTCTACGACTCCTTGATGCAAGGCATCTACGAGAGTGCCGAAGGCATAGCCGCTCGTTCCACCGTCACCGGCCTCCGACGCATGAAATTCGACCTCGACCGCCAGCTCGATCGCATCCTGACCAGCCGGTGGCTCGGATTCCCGGTGATGTTGCTGATCCTCGCGGTGGTGTTCTGGATCACTATTGCGGGCGCCAACGTCCCCTCGCAGATGATCGCGACGCTGTTGCTCGACAACGTGCATCCAGCCTTGAAGGCGTTTGGGGCCGCGCTCAGCATGCCCTGGTGGTTGAGCGGCTTCTTATTCGACGGGATGTATCTCGCCACGGCATGGGTGATCGCCGTCATGCTACCCCCGATGGCCATCTTCTTCCCTCTCTTCACCCTGCTGGAAGATTTCGGCTACCTACCCCGCGTCGCGTTCAATCTGGACAAGCTGTTTCAGAAGGCAGGCGCGCATGGAAAGCAAGCGCTCACTATGTGCATGGGGTTCGGCTGCAATGCCGCCGGTGTGGTGGCGACTCGGGTCATCGACAGCCCGCGGGAGCGGCTCATCGCCATCATCACGAACAATTTCTCCTTGTGCAACGGGCGTTGGCCGACCCAGATCCTCATTGCCTCGATCTTTCTCGGGACACTAGCCCCAGCGCACCTGGCGGGGGCGGTTTCGGCCGCCGCGGTCGTCGGAATCGCCCTGCTCGGCATTGTCGCGATGTTTCTCGCCTCTTGGCTCCTCTCGCGCACCGTGCTCCGGGGTGAGGCCACGACGTTTAGCCTGGAGCTGCCACCCTACCGGCCGCCGCGGATTCTCCAGACGCTATACACCTCGATCATCGATCGGACGCTCATCGTGCTGTGGCGTGCGGTGCTGTTCGCCCTCCCGGCGGGAGCGGTGATCTGGCTTATCTCGAACGTCTCGCTCGGCGGATTGAGCCTCGCTGAGCACACGGTGTCGTGGTTGAATCCGTTCGGGATTCTCCTCGGTCTGAACGGTGTCATTCTCCTGGCCTACATCGTCGCCATTCCGGCGAACGAGATCGTGATCCCGACGATCCTGATGCTGACCGTGCTCAGCGCCGGAATGGTAGGTGTTGGAGACGGTGCGGGCGTCATGTTCGAGTTGGATTCCGTCTCCGCGGTGGGTGACCTGCTTCGGGCCGGCGGATGGACCCTGCTCACCGGACTCAACCTCATGCTGTTCAGCCTGCTCCACAATCCGTGCTCCACGACCATCTACACGATCTATAAGGAGACCGGGAGCGCCAAATGGACTACCGTGGCGACCATGCTGCCCGTCGTGATGGGCCTGGTTGTGACGTTCCTCGTCGCGCAGGTTTGGCGCCTCTGGGCCTGAAGACCGGCGCGATCATCCGGCCCACTGCGTTGACGATCATGGCCGGAGGCATCTTCGCCGCCGGCTGCATCGGCGACGCGGCTCAGCCCCGGCGCCGCCACATCGTCGCGTCGATCAGTGTCGTCGCCGATGCCGTCCGGATGGTGGGCGGTGAGCGCGTCGAGGTTCACACCCTGGTGGGTCCGGGTGGGGATCCGCACCAATACCTACTCCAGCCCCGTGACCTTGAGATCCTGAGCGCCGCCGACATGGTTTTCATCATTGGACTCGGTCTTGAGGAATCGATGCGCCAGGTCTTGGCGGAGCCCAACCTGAGCGGCCGAACCGTGGCCGTCTCGGGTAACATCGACCGCGCCGAGTTGCTCCCGGCAACTTCCGGCGGAGGCGCGTTTGATCCCCATGTGTGGTTCGACGTGCGGCTCTGGGTGACGGCCATTCAAACGGTAGCGGATAGCTTGGCGAAGCTCGACTCGGCTTCCGCCGACTTCTTCCTGAGCAACGCGGCCTCGTACCAAAACCAACTCCTTCAATTGGATGAATGGATGGTTGCGCGCGCGCGCGAGATTTCGGAGGCGCGCCGCGTCCTGATCACGGCGCATCGCGGCTTCGACTACTTGGGTCGCCGGATGGGTCTGGAGACGGTGGGTGTGTTGGGAACGGGCACCACGGCCGGCGTCGACCCCGATGAGATCGATCGTGTGGCCGCCGTCGTGGTAGCGAGAGACATACCCTTTGTGTTTGCCGAGACTTCACTCACGAGGGAGGACGTGGAAGCGGTGCGCGGGCGGGTCGGGGCGCAGGGGGGAAGTGTCGAAATCGCTGGTCCACTTTACTCCGACGCGACGGGAAACCCGGAAACGGTGGAGGAGACCTACATCGGCATGATGGGCTACGACGTGAATGCTATTGTGGCTGCGTTAGCGGAGTCGCCAATACTGTCGCCCTGAGTCCCGTCTTAGCCCATTCTCTCATCTCGATCTATCTTATCGGCAATGTCTGAGATTTTCGAGCGCCTCCGATCCGAGCTCTCCGATCGCTACGCGGTCGCGCGTGAGATTGGGAGTGGCGGGATGGCCACGGTCTACCTGGCCGAAGACCTGAAGCACCAGCGCGAGGTGGCGGTGAAGGTGCTCCGGCCCGAGCTCGCGTCGTCGATCGGGAAAGATCGGTTTCTCCTCGAGATCAAGATCGCCTCCCAGCTCCAGCATCCCCACATACTGCCGCTCTACGACTCGGGCACCGCGGGAGACCTGTTGTACTACGTGATGCCTTTCGTGGAAGGCGAAACGCTGGCCGACCGACTGGCGCGGGAAGTCCAGTTGCCCTTGGCGGATGCACTCCGCGTCACGAGCGAGGTGGCGGGCGCACTCGGGTACGCCCACGCTAGGGGGCTGGTGCACCGGGACATCAAGCCCGCCAACATTATGCTGACGGCGGGCCATGCCGTGGTGACCGACTTCGGGATCGCCCGTGCGATCGAGGTGGCAGGAGGCAAGCAACTCACGTCGGCGGGTATGGCAGTCGGCACCCCGGCGTATATGAGTCCCGAGCAAGGAACTGGCGCAGAAGCGGTTGACGGTCGAAGCGACGTGTATGCGCTGGGCTGCGTGCTCTACGAGATGCTAACTGGGGAGCCTCCATTCACGGCTCCCACGGCGACCGCGCTGATCGCGCGCCACCTGAGCGAGGCGCCAAGGTCGATCCGAACGGTTCGCGACACCGTGCCAGAGCACGTCGAGACGGCCATCCTACGAGCCCTGAGCAAGCTTCCGGCCGATCGGTTCCAAACCGCGGGAGGCTTCGGTGAGGCCCTGCGAACGGGAGCCACGCGGCCGGTCGCCGCGCGACTCGCCCCCAATCGGTGGGTGCGTCGCGCGACCTTCCTCGTTCCGCTCCTGCTGCTCGTTGTCGCACTCGCGCTCTGGCTCCCGGCTCGCTTCGGCGGCCGGCCGGGTGTGGCAGCGGAGCCGGCACGGATCACCGTCCTTTCGTTCGAGAATCTGGGGTCCCCCGACGACGAGTACTTCGCTGACGGACTTACCGAGGAGATCACCAGCCGGTTGGCCAAGATCCGCGGCCTCCGCGTCACATCTCGGAGGGGTGCGAAGAGCTATAAGGGAAGCGATGCGTCGCTGCTCGAGATCGGCACTGCGCTTCAGGTCGACTATGTGCTCGATGGAACTGTTCGCACCGCCACATCGACCGACGGCGTGGGTCAGGTACGTGTCACGCCTCAACTAATGCATGTCTCGGACGACACCCAACTCTGGACCAACGTGTATAACGCGAGCCTCACACCGGGAGAGGTGTTCGATGTGCAGGCCCAGATTGCCGAGGCAGTGGCTCGCGCGCTCGATGTCACCTTGCTCGAGCCTGAGCGGCGTGCGGTCCAGGCGGTGCGCACGGAGGACGCGGAGGCCTACCAGCTCTACTGGCAGGGAAGGCACGTACTGGAGCGCCGAGACGCGCAGAGTCTGAATCAGGCGAGGCGACTCTTCGAGCAGGCGATTGTCCAAGACTCGATGTACGCCGAGGCATACGCGGGCCTCGCCGACGCACTCTCGCTGCAGGCTTTTTATCAGCTCGAGCCCGAACCGGCCGCTTGGGCGGAGGCGGAAACGGCGGCACGCCGGTCTGTCGCGCTCGATCCCGAGTCCGCCGCAGCCCATACCGCGCTCGGGCTCACGCTCACCTACGGCCGGTGGGACTGGGATGGGGGGCTCGCTGCCTACGACCGGGCCATCGCCCTCGATCCGGACTACGCCGTGGCGTGGTTTCTCTCGGCGGAGATCTTCATGGCTCGGCGACAGACCGAGGACGCGCTCACCCGGGCGCGAGGCGCGGTGGACAGCGACCCGCAGTCGGCGGTGGCGGTCTACTTGCTAGGCGTGACCACCCAGGCGGCGGGTCGCACCGATGAGGCGATCCGTCTCTTCGGTCGCACTGCAGAGCTTCAGCCAACCCTCTTCCAGCCGCACTGGAATCTCCTCTTCCTCCATGGCCAAGCGGGCCGCGTCGATGAGGCGCGCGTGGCTGCGCGGAACGCGCTCGCGCGCATGACCCCGGACACCCCGATCCGGGACGAGGACGTCGAGGTGGTGGTGCGGGCAGCGAGGGGAAGTGCCCCGGCCGACGTGGTGAGTCGCGCCGGGCAGGTCGTCTATGGGGCCGGCATGAAGAGCTTCGGGCCGGTGGTCGTCTTTACCTACGCCGGGCAAGTCGACAGCGCGTTCGCCTGGCTCGATGCTGCCGTCGACCGGCGGAACACGTGGATTGCAGGGCTGGACCTCCTGGAC
>JABDII010000388.1 GCA_013003805.1 Gemmatimonadales bacterium | reverse complement strand
GGCCGGAGCCTCCGGCTCACAGCCATCCCGTATCCCGGTACCATGCCGCCGTCGCGGCGAGTCCGGCGGCGAGGTCGTGCCTCGCCTGCCAACCGGTCTCCTGGGTGAGCGCCTCCGGATCCGCGGTCCAGGCGGGCTGGAAAAACTCATTCGCCTTGTCCGGGTTGAGCACCGTCCGGCGTCCGGTCAGCAGCGCGAACGTCCCGGTGACCCGGAGCAGCGGACGGGCCAGGCCTGGGGGAAGGTGAAGCGGCCGGATCCGTTTCCCGAGGGCGCTGCCGATACACTCGATCAGCTGCTGGCTGGTGAAGCGGTCTGGGTGGCAGGCGAAGTAGGTCCGGCCGGTGGTGCCTTCGGTTGTCGCGACCGCAACGAGGGCCTCGGCGAGGTCCGGTCCGTACACGGCTGATAGCTCTTGGTCGCCTGACCCGAACACCGGGGCGAACCCCAGCCGCGCCACCTGAAACAGCTTCAGGACCTCGCGGTCCCACGGGCCGTAGACGATTGGGGGCCTGACGATGGTCCAGTCGATGGCAGCGACTCGGACCGCGACTTCGGCGGCCAGCTTGCTGCGACCGTAGGCTGTGACCGGGCGTGGGTCCTCGGTGCCGCGGAGTGGTTGCCCCGGGCGGCTCGGGCCGGCAGCGGCGAGGGAAGAGACCAAGATGAAACGGCCGATCTGCGCCTGGAGCGACGCAGCCAGGAGATTCTGCGTGCCGTCTCGGTTGGCATAATGGAATTCTGCTTCGTCTCGTGCGGCGATGAGACCGGCGACGTGGAACACCACGTCCTGCCCGGCGGTCGCGGACGCCATCGCACTCGCGTCGTGCAGATCGCCCACAACGAGCTTCACACCTTTCTGAATCAAGTGTGCCGCTCGCCGTTCCGATCGGACGAGGGCGGTCACGTCGTCGCCACGCC
Source organism: Gemmatimonadales bacterium (assembly GCA_013003805.1). Taxonomy (GTDB): domain Bacteria; phylum Gemmatimonadota; class Gemmatimonadetes; order Gemmatimonadales; family GWC2-71-9; genus JABDII01. The sequence continues at coordinate 4,581 of JABDII010000388.1, read as the reverse complement.
GGAGGAGAACGTCGACCACGTGGCGCCCGATGAACCCGGTGCCACCGGTCACCAACGCCTTCATAACGCCCGGTCGTAGAGGCGGTAGGTCTTGTAGCGGATGAAGCCGATCTTCTCCATGGCCCGGTTCATCGGGGGGTTGTCCTCCAGGATCCACCCGGCCTCGCCCCAGCGAATGTTCATCGCGTGGCCATGTGTCCAGATGAAGTTGTACAGCATGGCGTCGATGCCGTTGCCCTGGAAATCGGGGTGCACGCCCAGCAGGAGGATTCGGACTCGCCGGATCTTCCGCTGGCGAATGTTCCACAGGAGCTTGAGCGCCGCGGGGAACATGCGGCCGGACCGATTGCCCCGGAGCACTTCATTGAGATCGGGAATCGCGATGCCGAAGGCGATGACGGTTCCGTCCTTTTCTACGAAGGGCACCAAGTCCGGAACCACGACGGGTTTGAACTGCTCGGCCAGATGGTTGATCTCGCGCTCCGTCATGGGAACGAAGCCCCAGTTCAGCACCCACCCGTCGTTGTAGATCTTCTTGATGCTGTCTACCTCATCGTTGAATCGCGCCATGTCGATCGGCCGGATGGTGAGGCCCAGCCGTTTGCGCACCACCTCGGCCCCGCGGGCGAGCCGCCGCCCCAGGGGGTCTTCGGGGTTCGGGCCGTGCCCGTAGTAGACGTACAGGTCCTTCGCCTTCTGGAACCCCGCCTGCTCCAGCAGCTCGGCGTAGTACCGCGGGTTGTGCGGCATCATGATGGTGGGCGGGGTATCGAATCCATCCACCAGGAGGCCGCACTCATCGTTGACGGAGAAGGACATCGGCCCCCGCATGGTGTCACACCCACGATTTCGTAGCCAATCGGCGGCAGTCTCGGTGAGCGCAGCGACAATGAGTGGGTCGTTGACGGCCTCGAAGAAGCCGAAGAATCCAACTCGGTCCTTATGCGTTTCGTTGTGGAGTTCGTTGACGATGGCGGCGACGCGTCCTACGACCGTTCCATCGCGCTCCGCGAGGAAGTAGGTCGCGTCCCCGTGTTCGAAGAAGGGATTCTTGGTTTTTGACAGGAGTGCCTTGACGTCCCGGCGGAGCGGGGGAGCCCACAAGCCGTCATCGGCGTAGTGCCGATACGGGAAATCGATGAAGGACTTGAGGTCGCGGGAGGTCCGAACCGGACGGACGTGCACGTGCTATATGACGCCCAACTCGCGGCCGATCTTCGCAAACGTCTCGAGACAGAAATCGATCTGTTCCGGTGTGTGCGAGGCCATCAAGCTCGTCCGGAGTCGGCATTCCGTGGCCGGAACCGCCGGTGGAGCCACCGGATTCGTGAAAACCCCGGCCTCGAACAGCTTCCGCCAGAACAGGAACGTATTCTCCATCCGACCGTTGAGGACCGGGACGATGGGCGTCTCGGTCGGGCCGATGTCGAAGCCGAGACTCCGGAAGCCTTCCTGTAACTGGCGGGTGTTGGCCCACAGCTGCTCGCGCCGTTCCGGCTCCGACTGCAACACTTCGAGCGCTGCGAGGACGCCGGCGGTATTCGCCGGAGGAAGCGAGGCCGTGAACATCAGCGGTCGGCTATGGTGTTTCAGGAAATGGGTGACACTGTCCGGGGCCGCAACGAATCCACCGATCGAGGCGAGGGATTTCGAGAATGTCCCCGCGATGATATCGACCTCGTCGGACAGGCCGAAATGCGCCGCGGTGCCGTCGCCGTTGGGTCCGAGCACGCCGAGCGAGTGGGCGTCGTCCAGCGCGAGGGCAGCGCCGAACTTCCGGGCGATTTGGAGGAGACCTGGTACATCTGCGATGTCGCCCTCCATCGAGTACACACCATCCACGATGATCAGGGCCGCCCGATCGCCCAGATCGCGCTCCATCTTGGATTCGAGACTGGCCAGGTTGTTGTGACGGAACCGCGTCGTCTCGCCGAAGCAGAGCTTAGCCCCGTCAACGATGGAGGCATGGTCGAGTTTGTCGAGGTACACAACGTCGTTGCGTGCAACGAGGCCCGCGATCAGGCCCAGATTCGCGCTGTAACCTGTGGAGAAGACGAGGCAGGATTCCTTGCCGAGGAAATCGGCGATGGCTTGCTCCAGCTGTCCGTGCAGGTCCAAGGTCCCATTCAGAAAACGGCTGCCGGTGCAGCCCGACCCGTAACGCTTGAGAGCGCACTCGGCGGCCTCGAGGACCTTGGGGTGATGGGTGAGCCCGAGGTAGTTGTTGGACCCGAGCATGATCCGCCTCTGCCCCTCGATCGTGACGACGGTGTCTTCCGATTCGGAGATGGGCTTGAAGTACGGATACAGCCCGGCGGCTTCGACTTCACGGGCCTTGGTGAACTGCCTGCACTTTTCGAACAACGCGACTTGTTGCAGCGTTTGGCTGGTCACGATTCCTCGAAACGGAGCGAGAGATTAAGGTGCGAAAGCCCTATGTGGCAGAGCCGCATCAAGTTACCGAGGGGACCCTCGGCACACAAGACGCAAGACGGATTCCAGGAGCCGTCGCGCGGCGTTCGGTTGAACCCCGAGGCGCCTGAACTCGACCTGCAGGTGGCAATCTAACATCAACCCTTAAATGAGGTTAGAGCGGTCCGGCCGGCGGTTCGGCTTGGCGTGGGGATCGCTCGGAATGGGAAGCGGAGCGCCGTCTCGTGCTCCGGCAGGCCCGGCGGTCCCACCCGCACAGTACCGACCTCTTCGGGGGCGAATACCGCGGCGCGGCGGGCGCTATGGCTGGTTGGAGGGGCATGCTATCTTGCGGACACTCCGCGGCGAAGAATCCCAGCGGAGAAGGTCGGTTACCGGGGCGTTAGCTCAGCTGGGAGAGCACTGCCTTTGCAAGGCAGGGGTCGCGGGTTCGAATCCCGCACGCTCCATGTGAACGAGCGCCCCGCCACGTCATGGCGGGGCGTTTCGATTCCGCGTCGATTGACGTTGACCCCTCCTGCCGATGCTTCCATATTCTCGGCCCAAACCCGACTCGTCGCCTCATACCGCTCGATTTCGAATGAGCATACGCTAGGAGTGCCTCATGCCGTTTACTCTCCCTCCCCTCCCGTACGCCTACGACGCTCTGGAGCCGCACGTCGACGAAACGACCATGCGGATCCACCACGACAAACACCACGGCGGCTATGTCAGCAAGCTGAATGCGGCGCTCGAAGCCCATCCCGATCTCCAGGCCCAATCACTGGATGGTTTGCTGGGCAAGCTCGCGGCCGTTCCCGAGGCCATCCGGACGGCAGTTCGGAACAACGGCGGCGGCCACGCCAATCATTCACTGTTCTGGGAGATTATGGCTCCGGGCGGTGCGAACCAGCCGGACGGAGCGTTGGCGAGCGCGATTGCGGCCGCGTTCGGTGGGTTCGACGTCTTGAAGGAGAAGTTTACCGCCGCCGCCGTGACCCGATTCGGCAGCGGATGGGCCTGGCTCAGCATCGATGGCTCCGGATCGCTCACGGTCGAGAGCACGCCGAACCAGGACACCCCCCTGATGGAGGGGCGCACCCCGCTGCTCGGGTGCGATGTCTGGGAGCATGCGTACTATCTGCACTATCAGAACCGCCGTCCCGATTACGTCGCGGCATGGTGGAATGTGGTGAACTGGACTGAGGTCGGAAAGCGCTACCAAGCGGCCACCTAACCCACACCCACGCGGAACCATTGTCTCTGGAGGAGTCCGTCTCCGTGCAGGTATCCATAGGGTCTCACGCTCCGGACTTTACGCTGGCATCGACGTCCGGCTCCGATGTGACGCTTTCGAATCTCCGAGGGAAGAGGGTCTTGTTGGCGTTCTTTCCGCTTGCGTTTACCGGGGTGTGCACCGATGAGATGTGCGCGTTTTCTCAGGACGACGCTCGTTTTCGTGACGCCGACTCGGTCGTCCTGCCCATCAGCGTCGATTCCATCCCCACGCTCAAGGAGTTCAAGCGGAAGGAAGGGCTGACCGTAGACCTGCTGAGCGATTTCAAGCGTGAAGTGAGCCGGCTGTACGGCACGCTGCTTGAGGAGCCGTTTCTCTCGCGACGGGCGTATTTTCTGATTGATCGCGCGGGAGTGCTCCGGTGGTCTCACATCGAGACGGATTTGGGTCACCACCGGCCAAACGACGAGCTCTTGACCCGGCTTGCGACCATCGAGTAGCCATCGGCGAAGGGGGGTGCAATCCCCCTCGCCGTCCGCCGGTATCATCCGTCCCGCTAACCGTTGGGTAGATTCCTAGCATGCCCTTGGAGCCCGAACACACCGGATCCGGACTGGCTGTTGTTGGCGCCGTCGCGCGACTCCTCAGAAGTGGTCTTGGGGTCGAGGAAGCCTTGACGGCTCTGGTGTCACTCATTCACGAGCGACTCCCGGTCAACTCGGTTCGGATCGTGCTCCGGCGGCCACATCAGGCCTCTCTCTGGTCGGCTGCTGCGCCGCCCGCCCGCGCCCTCCTGCCGGAAGCTCAATCCCTCGACGCGCTGTCCCCGCTCGCTCCTGGCGCTCGAGCATTCGACCTGGTGGAAAATGGCGAACGTCTTGGGGTCTTCGAGGCGGACATCCGGCCGGGCGCGGACTCAGGAACTGGGGAGG
>JABDII010000498.1 GCA_013003805.1 Gemmatimonadales bacterium | reverse complement strand
GCATGGAGCCTGGCACACCCTGGGCGCGTGTTTGGGATGAGTGCCGCGCTGTTGGTCGTCACGGTGGTACTGGCCGTAGCCCTGCCGCGGGAGATCCTGCCGCAAGTCGATGAAGGCGTCCTCGTAGCGGAACTGACGCTGCCGGATGGGACAACCATCGAGGAGACGACTCGCCAGGTGGCCCGGATTGAATCGTCTGCATTGGAGCTGGGTTCGCTCGGCGTCTACAGTCGGATCGGCAAGGCCACCGACGAAGAAGTGCTCTCGGGAGCCGAGCCCGGCTCGTCCAGCACCGCCCAGATCATCGCTCCGGTTCCATCCGGGGCCGACGCGGGCCGGTTCGCGAACCGGTTGCGCGAATCGGTCCCCGATTTGGCGCGCGGTGCCTTGGCGATTGATCTCGCCGGCCAATCGGAGTTTGGCAGCCTCATTGGTCGCGAAGGGCGGATCGTTCGGGTGGAAATCAGCGGCGCGCGGATGGAGCAGGCCGAGGGATGGTCCGCCGTGGTGCGTGAGGTGCTCGATAGCATCCCCACCCTCGCCGACGTTCGCGGTGCCTATAGCGGAACCCAACCGCTGGTCGAAATTGAATTCCTGAGAGACCGCATCGCCGAGCACGGTCTCCAGGTTGATGCCGTGGCGGACGCCCTTGCCGGAGGGCTCGGTGGGGTTGAGGCTACCGAACTCCGGGAGACCGATCGGCGGACCCCAATCCGGGTGCGCCTCGCCGGAGCCGCGAACGAGGACCTGGCATCCGCCCTCACCACCCAGGTGGGCGGCATTCCCGTGGGGCAGCTCGTCTCGGTGCAGGAAACCCGAGCGCCAATCGAGGTGGTGCGTGTCAATCAACGACCGGTCTCCATCGTGGAAGCTGGGGTCGAACGGGGGGGGACGGCGCGCGCGGCGAAGCGGGTGTCGAATAGTCTCGGTGCTGCCGGTGCTCCGCCCGGCGTTACCTGGGAGCTCACCGGTGCCGACATCGAACAACGCAGAACCATTTCCGAGTTCGGCTTGGTGGCGTTCCTTTCGGTTGCCCTGGTGTTCTTGGTTCTGGCCGGGGAGTTCGCGTCCTTCACGACACCGTTGGTGGTAATGCTCACGGTCCCCCTCGCGGCTGGCGGCGGGATCGCGGCCCTGTGGCTCACTGGGCAGAGCATTAATGCCGTCTCTCTCATCGGCCTGATCGTTATCATCGGCATCGCGGATAACGACGCGGTCGTGAAGCTTGCAGCCATCGGGCGATTCCGGGACGAAGGCCACTCCTTGGAACAGTCCATTCTGTTGGGTGGGCGCCAGCGTCTACGCCCGGTGGTCATGACGTCGTTGACAACCATCGCCGGTGTGCTGCCCCTAGTATTCGGCTTCGGGAGCGGCGGGCAGTTGTATCAACCGTTGGCCGCTAGCGTGATCGGCGGCGCGATCAGCGCGTTGGCTGTGACCTTCTTCTTGATGCCGACGGCCTACGCCGTGATCGAGCGGTGGAAGGAGCGCGTTCGTGGCGCTGGGCAAGTCCCCGCCGAAGCCGTCGGGACGAGTGCGCCGACGGCCTCTCGGGTGGGAGGTGTCGAGTGATTCGATGGGCGGTCGGCCGGCCGGCGGTGATCTGGGCGATCTCGGTCGCCATCATTCTTGCGGGCATGGTGTCCTTCACTCGCCTGCCGCTCGCGACGAAGACCACCGTCGAGTTGCCGCGTCTCCGGATCGCCGCAGGCTGGCCTGGCACGGCGGCAGAACTCGTCGAGATGTATCTCACCGCCCCGATCGAGGCGGCAACGCAAGCCGTTCGGGGCGTTAGGAAGACCTCGAGCGAGTCGCGCGAAGGCTTCGCGTCGCTCGAGGTCGAACTCGAGCCGGATATCGATGTGCAGTTGGCCCGCTTGGGCATCCTCGAGCGTCTCGAACTCCTCCGACCCGAGTTTCCGCCGGGAGCCACCCCCGCGACCGTCACGAATTTCGTGCCTGAGGAACTGGACGAGGTCCCCCTGCTCGAGTACACCCTCTCGGGTCCGTACACTCCGGGCGCACTCGAGCGCATCGCCCGCGATCGCATTCTCCCACGAGTGAGCGCGATTCCCGGCGTCGCCGTGGGAGAGCCCTCAGGCGGGGCCGATCTCGGTGTTTCGGTATCCTACGATCCTACACAGCTAAGGCAGCTCGGCATTGCGCCAGCGGAGATTGCCCGAATCATCGCCGAGTCGCGAATGGTGCGGTCTTTGGGCCAAGACCAAGCTGGCGCCACCGAGCGGCGCGTGGTGCTCCGCGACCAGCCGGACGCGATTGAAGACCTCGGCGCCTTGCCCGTGCGCGGTGCCGGCGGCCTGGTTTACCGATTGTCCGAGGTGACTTCGATTCGCCAAGAGGAGGATGCCGGCGGCAGTTTCTATCGGATCAACGGCCGCCCTGCTGTCTCTATGCGCATTTCACGGCTGCCCGGCGCCGACGCCATCAAGACGGCGGCGGCCGTCCGCACCCTGTTGGATGAATTGAAGCCGGGCCTTCCCGAAGGGCTCCGTCTCTCCGTCGCGACGGATGAGAGCGTCGATCTCGCCAAGCAATTGCGTGACCTGAGCCGCCGGGGTGCCATCGCGTTTGTCCTCGTTGGCTTGGTTCTCTCAATCGCGCTCCGGAATGCCAAGTCTGTGCTGTTGGTCCTCGGCAGCGCCGCCGTGGCGATCACCGGCACGGCACTCGGACTCTATCTGCTGGATGTCCCAGCCAACCTGCTGACGCTTGCCGGACTCGGAATGGGGGTCGGCATATTGGTGCAGAACGGGCTTGTCGTGGTGGAGCGGCTACGCCGGGCGCCTGACACGAAGGAAGGCCGGGCCGAGGTCGGGATTCGAATCTTACCCGCTCTGCTGGGCGCCACCATGACGACGGCGGTCGTGCTCTTTCCTTTCCTCTATCTCCAGGGGAACGCACGGGCTGCCTTTGTCCCCTTTGCCACCGCCTTTGCGCTTGCGCTTGGATGTTCGGTTCTGTCGGCCGTCTTCATGATCCCTGCTTTGAGTGCGGGGCATGGTGCCTCAAAGGCACACTGGCCCTGGGTCAGCCGCTTCTATCAGCATGTCGTGATTCGATTGCTCCGGTGGCGGTGGGTCACGCTGGGCCTTGCGGTCGCGGCCCTGGGGGTAGTGACGTGGGGATTCATCGAAAAGGTCCCTCGGACCTCATGGGGCGATTGGTTCGGACAACGCACCACGCTTTCGGTCTTCCTCAGCTTTCCTCGTGGCTCCGACCCCGCCAGTCTCGATCGCGGCATGCGCGACTTTGAATCCATCGTCGTGGGCGTGCCGGGGGTGGAACAAGTCGTGACCGCGGGAGGGGGGAGGAGGGGAAGATTCGGCGGGGGCGCCAACATGCAGGTCCTCTTCGAGAAGGAGGCCGGACTCACGGCCTTGCCGCGCCACCTCGAAGAAGAGCTGACTCAGCGCGCGGTCTTCATTGGCGGAGCGCGCGTGGCTGTGCGGGGCCAGGGGCCGGGGTTCAGTTCGGGGTTCGGTGGCGGCGGAAGTGTCTCGTTTCGCATCAAGATCTTGGGTTACTCGTTCGCGGGCGTCGAGCGATTGGCTTACGACTTGAAGGCGCGGCTCGAGCGTATCCGCCGCGTGCGCGATGTCGACGTGAATGCCGGGAGTTTCTGGTTTCGGGAGAAGGCTTTTACGGTCACGCTGGAGCCGGATCGGGATGCCCTCGCGCGCCACTCTGTCTCCGGTGCCGAGCTTGCCGCTGCCGTGGCCCGCGAAGTCCGCGGTGCCGCAGGCGGACAGCGGATCGAGATTGACGGGGAAGAACTCCCGGTGACGCTCAAGACGGCGGGCTCGTTGGAGCGGACCTTGGATGAGCTGCGATCCGCGGTGGTGCCCAATCCGGCGAACTCGCCGGTTCGCGTTGGAGACTTGGCATCGGTCGGTGAGCAAGAGACCCTCAGCAACATCAGTCGTGAGGATCAGCAGTACGTTCGCATCGTAAGTTACGATTTCCGAGGGCCGAGCAAGCTGGCCCGGAGGACGCACGATGCCTTCATGGCCGTGATCGCCGTTCCCGCCGGGTACCAAGTGGATGACGAGGTCTTTGCGTGGGAAGACGATGAAAGTGGGAAGGGGCTCTGGCTGGTCTTCGGGGTCGGGATTGTCCTAGTGATCCTGGTGGTGGCAATGGTGTTCGATTCCGTTTGGGCCGCCGGGCTGGTCTTCATGAGTCTACCGCTCGCGCTGGGAGGCGTCGGTGCAGCGTTCTGGATGACTGAGGCGGCCTTTACCCGGGAGGCCGCCGTGGGGGTGATCTTGGTGGTAGGCCTGGCGGTGAACCAAGCCATTCTCCTGATTGACGCGGCCCTCGAGAAGCGCCGCCGCCGGTTGTCGCGGACCGGCAGGGCAGGCCTCAGCAAGCGGGAGGTTGTGTCGGCGTGCCGGGATCGGGGCGGAATGATCGTGCTGGTGACCTTGACCACTCTCGCGAGTCTCCTCCCGCTCGCCATCGGCACCGACTCGGACAGCCTCTTCGGGGCTATTGCGTTGGCCACGACCGGGGGTGTCGCGGCCGGCACCGTGGCCGCGTTGATCGTCTTGCCCGTGCTCATCCCCGGCGTGAGGCGGGTCGAGCACCGGTCCCCGTCTTGACCTAGGTGGCAGTGGGTTTTGAGGTCAGCTTCGTTTCGGTAATCCATTGAAAAATATAGAGTTACTTGACTGTCTGATGGTTGCATCAGGGGGGGCAATCGGCGTATATTTGTTGGTTCTCGCCGCGCTTCTGCGGCCGTCTCGGCCTTAGCTTCGGACCCTCATGACCGTCCCCAATACTCGTGAGCGGATTCTCCCGCGATTGATCGAAGAGGAGATGCAGCAGTCGTTCATCAACTACTCGATGAGCGTCATCGTCTCCCGCGCCCTTCCTGACGTCCGCGACGGTTTGAAGCCGGTCCATCGGCGGATTCTCTATGCCATGAACGAGCTGGGCTTGACGCCCGGGCGCGCGTTCAAGAAGTCGGCAACTGTGGTAGGCGACGTGTTGGGCAAGTACCACCCGCACGGCGACAACTCGGTGTACGATGCGCTGGTGCGCATGGTGCAGGACTTCTCGCTCCGCTATCCCCTGGTGGACGGCCAGGGCAATTTCGGCTCGATCGACGGTGACCCCGCGGCGGCCTACCGCTACACCGAGGCTCGGCTCACCCATGCGGCGATCGCCATGTTGGAGGATATCGATCGCAACACGGTTGATTTCCAGGCCAACTTCGATGATCGGTTGCAGGAACCAACAGTCCTCCCCTCGAAGCTGCCCAATCTCCTGGTCAATGGCTCGAGTGGGATCGCGGTGGGCATGGCCACCAATATCCCACCTCATAACCTGCGCGAAGTTACCAAGGGGATCGAGCTCCTGATCGATGACCCCAAGGCGAGTATTGCCGACCTGCGCAAGGTCATCACCGGCCCGGATTTCCCGACGGGCGGGTTCATCTACGGCCGACAGGGCATTCAGGAGGCCTACGAGAACGGCCGCGGCCGCGTGATCATGCGCGCGCGTGCCCAGATCGAAGAGAAAGAGACCACTGGGAAGAGCCAGATCGTAGTCACGGAAGTTCCGTATCAGGTCAACAAGGAGAACTTGGTTCGGTCCATTGCCGAGCTTGCCATCGCGAAGAAGATCGAGGGAATCAGCGGCGTCCGTGATGAGAGTGACAAGGATGGCATCCGAGTCGTGGTAGAGCTCAAGCGCGACGCGATTCCACATGTCGTGTTGAACCAGCTCTACAAGCACACCACAATGCAGTCCACGTTCGGTGTCATCATGTTAGCGTTGGACAATGGTGCGCCGCGCGTCATGAATCTCAAGGAACTCCTTGAGAAATACATCGACCACCGGCACGAGGTCATTGTACGCCGCACTCAATTCGATCTCGATGCGGCGGAGGCTCGGGCGCACATTCTCGATGGACTCAAGATCGCAGTCGATAACATCGATGAGGTGATCGAGATCATCCGTGACTCCGCGGACGCGGCGGAGGCGGACGTTCGACTGCGGAAGCGTTTCGGCTTCACGGAAAAACAGAGTGACGCCATTCTCAACATGCGGTTGGCCAAGCTCACTGGATTGGAAATCGAGAAGCTCGAAACGGAATTGAAGGAAGTCAAAGCCACGATCAAGACCCTGAAAGGAATCCTCAAGTCCAAGCCCAAGCGAATGGGGATTCTCAAGGAAGAGATGGAGGAGGTAGTTGATCGGTTTGGCGACGGTCGGCGGACGGAAATCATCGCCGACGAAGGTGATTTCTCGGTGGAGGATCTGATCGCCGAAGAGGACATGGTGATCACCATCTCCCACACCGGTTACATCAAGCGTATTCCGGTCTCCACATACCGGCGGCAGCGCCGAGGAGGACGGGGCCTGAGCGGGATGAAGACCAAAGAGGACGACTGGGTCGAGCATCTCTTCATCGCCAGTACGCACGACTACCTGATGTTCTTCAGCGACCAAGGCCAGGTCTACTGGCTCAAGGTGCACGAGATCCCGCAAGGTGGACGAGTGGCTAGAGGCAAACCGGTAGTCCACTGCATCGCGATCCGGCCCAGCGAACGCATTGCGGCGACGGTTGCCGTGCGGGAATTCGCCGAGGACAGGTGGCTCATGTTCGCCACTCGCCAGGGCACGGTGAAGAAGACAAGTCTCTCCGCGTACGGGAACGTCCGATCGAACGGAATTCGTGCCATCAACATCGAGCCCGGCGACGAATTGATCGATGTCCAAGTGTGCGACAGCAGCAGTGACATCATCCTCGCGACCAGTGGCGGCATGAGCATTCGCTTCCGACAGAGCGATGTGCGGACAATGGGTCGGGCCACGACCGGTGTGAAAGGCATCGAACTCGGTCCCAGTGACCATGTCATTGGCATGATCGTACTGCGG
>JABDII010000386.1 GCA_013003805.1 Gemmatimonadales bacterium | reverse complement strand
CTTGCTCGGCCAGCGGATCGAGCTTCGGCACCTGGAGGAAGGTCGCGATACCGAGCACGTAGTTGGCGGTCATGGAAAGCTGGGCGTTCGAAGACCCTGCGAGTTCGATGGCTTTGCGAGTGACCGCTGCGGCCCCTTCCAAATCCTGTGGTTCCTGCAAGAGGGGCAACGCCCCATTGGTCAGGATGACCGCGGCGCTCTGCTTCGCCTGATCATCACCGTTCGCCAGGATGAAATCGATGAGCGGGATGGCCTCCGGTGCGCGGCGGGCGTCGGCGAAACTCTTGGTGACGGTCAACGCCGTGGGAATGGCCGTTTCGTCGACCGCGAGGAGACGCGTCGTTACTGTGAGCGCGCTGTCCAACTCGCCGACTAGACCGTACCCCTTCGCCAAGAAACCGAGCAAGTTGATGTTGGTGGGATACTTGTCGACCCCGACCCGCGCACACTTGAGGAGCCGGACCGTATCCGGTTCCTCGTCGGCGAACACCATGATCTTCAAGAAGTACATGGAGTCAGCCTTCGTGGAATCGTTTTGATACACCTGCTCGAGCGCATCGATGGCGCCGGAGAAGTTCCCAGACACGGCATACGCGTTGCTCAGGAGATCCCACAGATCCGCGTTGGTTGGATCGAGCTCCAGGCCGTTTCTCGCGATGTCCACTGCGGCATCGGGCCGCCCATACTGATTGAAGAGGCGGATCGCCGTCTCGCGAAGCTGCTGGTTGGTCGGCGCAATGAGCAGCATTTGTTGGAACGACGCGATCACATTGGCGCTGTCTTCTTTCGCCTCGTACTGCTCGGCAAGATCGGTCCACGCCGGCAGGCTCTGCGGGTCGCCTTCGACCGCGTTCCTGAGCAAGCCGATGACGCTGTCCGGGGATGCCTCGTTGGTGATGGCGAGCTGGGCGAGACAGTAGTTCGCGAGCCCGTGGCTGGGCACCCGACGGATCGCCTTATCGGCTGAATTGGCTGCCTTGTCCGGATCCTCGACCATCTGATCCATGCACTCCCTGGCGTCTTCATACGCCCGGACCGGCTCGCGAAAGAGATCCGCCGCAGATTCACCCATCACCTTGAACGACTGCCCTGGGATTTTGGCAACCGACACGACCTGTCCGGCCTTGTCATTCACCCCGGCGAGGCGGGCGGTGAGCGTGTAGTCTTGGCCCGAGCGGTGCGCGATGGAGGACGTGAGATAGGTCCATGCCCGGAGTTCATTGGCGAAGCGCCGAGCAACCGGCGGGGCAAGGATTGCATCCGCGGGATATCCCCAGGTGCCGAGTGCCTCATTCATCTGCTCCCGCGGGACGACCTGAAACTTGTTGCCCACGACGCGGTCCATGCGATCGCGAAGTCCAATGCCAGCCTCTACCGCCGAGACGGAGTCCTCCGAGGTGAAGACGTACGGGTTCGCGACCAGAAGCTTCGGAGCCGACTGGCGGGGTGACCGGCGACCGGACGGGATCTGCGCCACGACGGGTGTCGCCACCACACCGGCGAGGGCGACCAAGAGAAATGAGCGGATCACGTGCATGCCTATCGGCCTCCACCAAGAAACGCGGGCCACTGGCCCTGGGGATGCTCACCCGCGGGAGAGCAGTAATTGCTACATGGGCGAAGAGGGATTCGAACCCCCGACTTCCTGCGTGTAAAGCAGGCGCTCTGAACCAGCTGAGCTATTCGCCCGGACGAACCCAGCCTCGCGCCTCCGCCCCCTTCAACCTACAGGGCAATGCCCAGTGGAAACAGCACACAATACCCCAACACCAGGAACACCGCCGCCGTGCTCGCGCGACCGGACATGAGCAGGCCATATCCAATCGTTAATGATAGCAGGGCCGCCCCGAGCAGAAAAAGATTGCGGCGGCCGAACGGGCCTCGACGGAGCGACGTGGGATCGGGAGAACTCGGCATAATCTCTCAGCATATCCCGGCGCATACCTAGGGTCAACCTCCTGGCAGCCCGGCGGTTGCATCGGGTTCACGTCCTCCTTCTCTGTCGTGCGCCCTCATCGGTCCTCCTAAAGGGCAACGGACGTGCCAGCCACGATTTGGCGCACATCCTCTTGTCCCCATTGGACTTCGACTGTGAGCCCTCCAGCCGGTTCGAGGGGCGGTTGTCTCTCTTTTGGGACGTTTCCACACCGGATTCGGGATCTATGCCTCCGGAGAGACCTCGGCCTCCTCGGGGATGACCCACCCTTCATCCAGCGCCAGGCGGCGGGGGAGATCGCGCCTGCGCCGGAGGAAGTGGGCCACCAGCACTAATCCGCCCAACAGGGTCCACAGGCCGCCCGCCGCGATCCAAGTGAGCAGGTTGTAGCGCCGCCGGATTGAACGCCGCCACTGGACCTCGAATTGATCGACGGTGAGTCCGATCGTGCTTCTGAGTGCTGGGTCGAAACCCTCGCCTTCCTCCAAGCGATCTAGGAGCGACTCGAGATCCCCACCGCGGGTACGTCGAGCAAGCTCAATTACGGCGGTGGCCGCGAGGGCATAGGCTGTTTCCGCGGTGGTCGGCGGCCCTCGGAGAGCGCGATCGAGGACGTCGAAGTTTGGTATCCGGCCCCGCAGAACGGCCAGGTTCACATTCAGCCGTTGGAGGCGATCGAACTCCCCTGCCGCCCAGGAGGCGTATCCCTCATCGAACCAGAGCGGCAATCGCGACCGGACCGCCTCGTGGAGCGCGAGATGGGCTAACTCGTGTCGCAGGACGGTGAAGGCTTCGGATCCCCGTGATCGCACCACGACCGTTCGCGCCGACGGGTAGGCCAGCCCGGCGCTCCAGGGCGGGAAGCGGCCCCGAGACAGCGAATCGAGCTGGCCGCCCGGCTCGAGGACGATGAGACGAAGCGGCCCCGGCTCACGTCGGCCGAGCCCGGGCCAGCTGACCGGTTCGCTGGCGGCTTCCGCCAGCGCGATGGCTAGGCTCATCTGATCCGGGGAGGCCAGGGCCGTCACTTGTCCGACGACGACGGTGCGCGGCTCCTGTTGAGAGATCCCGGTTGCGAGGGCGAGGACTAGG
>JABDII010000481.1 GCA_013003805.1 Gemmatimonadales bacterium | reverse complement strand
GATCCGGGGGGAAGTTGAGAGCCCCGAAATTGTACCACTCGGTCTCCGCCTCGGGTCCGATGGCGCGGGTGAACCCGAGGGACTGGAAGATGTCGGTGATCTCGTCGACTACTCGGGTGACAGGATGTCTGGACCCGATCCACCGATGGCGGCCTGGCATCGTGCGGTCGGCTACGTCGGTCTCACGCCGGCGTGCCGCCTCGAGTTGCAGGCGGCGAGCGCGAATAGCCTCCTCGAATTGCGCCTTGATCCGATTGATGGCCGCGCCGAACCGTTTCCGCTCTTCGAGCGGTTGAGAGCCGAGGGAGCGAAGCGCGAGGGTGAGGATACCGTTTTTCCGGCCCAAGAGCGCGACCTGCTCTTCGTCGAGCGCCTTGGCATCCAATGAGGAGATGCGCTCGAGTCGGGGCAACGTGTCGTCGAGAACGGGATATCCCGTTGTTTTCGTCATCGCCTCATGATCGGACGAGGTGAATACGCGCATGGGGCCGTCCGCCTCCGCGAGCGACCCCACACAACAGGGTATGATGGCTGGCGGGGTCGATCGCCCCGGGCTGGCCCTGTGGTACCGTTACGAAGCACTCCGCGTCGCCGTGTCGGCGGTCTTCGCGAGCTCGGCGAGCTCGGCAAACGCGGCCGCGTCGCGCACCGCCAGATCGGCCAGGATCTTCCGGTTAATCTCGACGCCCGAGCGCTTGAGGCCGTTCATCAACCGGCTATAACTCAGCCCATGAAGCCGTGCCGCGGCGTTGATCCGGGTGATCCAGAGCCGCCGGAAGTCCGACTTCTTCTTGCGACGGTCCCGGTAGGCATAGGCCAGACCGCGGTCCACCGTCTCTTTGGCCGACTTGTAGAGTTTGCTCCGGCCGCCGCGGGCGCCCTTGGCGCCCTTCATGATCTTCCGCTTCCGGGCGTGGTGGGCGACGCCGTTTTTTACCCGAGGCATACGACCTCCTTACGCCTGGAGAAGCCGGCTGACACGGGGAAAATCGGCCGAGCTGACGAGGTCACCCTTCTTCAGCCGATTCTTCCGCTTGCGCGACTTCTTTGTCAAAATGTGCGAGTGGTTTGCATGAAAGCGGCGGAGCTTGCCCGTTCCCGTCTTGCGGAAGCGCTTCATCGCCGCTCGCTTGGTTTTCATCTTTGGCATGGATTCTCTCCCAACCTATTCCCCGAACAGCGACGGACATCGCGACGGGTTGTTCGACTCGTCGTGTGTGGCTACTTGGGTCCGATGACCATCGTCATGTTACGCCCCTCGAGCTTGGGATACGCCTCGATCTTACCTACATCTTCCAAGACTTCGGCGACCCGATCGAGCACCGCTCGGCCGATCTCGACATGCGCCAATTGCCGACCTCGGAACATCATGGTGACCTTCACCTTATTGCCTTCCACCAGGAACTCACGCGCGTGCCGGGTCTTGAAGTCGAAATCATGATCGTCAATCCCCGGACGGAACTTCACTTCCTTCAGATGGATGACGTGCTGTTTCTTCTTGGCCGCCTTGGCCGCCTTGGCTTCCTCAAATTTGAACTTCCCATAGTCCATGATCTTGACGACCGGAGGACGCGCGGTGGGGGCAACTTCCACCAGATCGAGCCCACGTTCCTCTGCCGCGGCTAGCGCCTCTTCAATGGGCAGAACTCCCAATTGTTCGCCCGACGCGGTGATGACTCGGACGGGACTGATACGGATTTGGCGATTGACGCGGGTTCGTTTTTCTCGTTCAGCAGCCAGAGTGCTGGACCTCCATGTCGAATCCGACAAAAAAAGACATCCGATCCCTTCCGGATGTCCAAGCCTTTCCTCGTGCCGGCACTCGGCCGCGCACGGCGGGAACGAAACTGGACCCGGTCGCACTGACGTCTCGGCCAGGCTGAGGGTGGGGGGCTAACCCCGCTTGGGGGCGTATACTAGGCCGCCGGGGGCCGGGTGTCAACTTGCCCCGGCGCCAGATTCCCCGCTCCCCGGCTCCACCAGCTCCATCTCCTCCAGGACCACGTGGGCTCCGTCCCCTCCCAAACTGGCCCGACCCCACGCCACGGATGGATCATGCTCGAACACGAGGCGCCACCCCCGCTCGGCCGCCTCCCTCAGAACCGCTCGCTTGGTCTCCAGGGTCCGGAGCGGCTCGACATCGTACGCCATGATCCAGGGGAGCGGGAGATGAGCGGAGGTGGGCACGAGGTCGGCCAGGAAGAGTGCCGTGTCGCCGGCATCGCTCACCGTAACCGACTGATGGTACGGCACATGGCCAGGTGTCGGCAGGACGGCAATCCCCGGCAGCACGTCCCGGGCATCATCGAGCAGCAACCAGCGCCCAGCTCGGTCCACCGGCTCGAAATTC